>CAZTDH010000016.1:0-23019 GCA_964612615.1 uncultured Paludibacter sp.
ATAACGGTGAATTTTCGCTTGACATGACTTTATCATTGCTTGAACCCAGAAACGCTATTGCATTCAACTTCATAAACCGCTTAAATGTGGTCACAATCAATAAAAGTGCAGATGCCTATATCATTGAAAATGGCAAGGTAAAACATGGAATTGTGATAATTTCCGATAATACGGATATATCAGTAACTTTTCAGTTTGCTGCAGGTAATTCTCAACTGAATTATAACCTGAAAAATGATACACGGAAAATTTGGGAATTGGATTGGGGAGAAGAAACCCCGATTGATTATGCCAGAGCATTAAACAGCATACGGTTTCTAACCGATGGAAAAATTGATAATTTTATTTGCACACCGATTTATATTGGAACTAAGGTTTATAACGATTATATCATAGATATAAATTTGCATGCTCACCCATCCAAAATTGTTGGCGTGAACAATATCTTAATGCAACCTTATATGTTGTATTATATCAAAAAATTACCGTCTTTGCTCGGTTTTTCTCTAAAATTCAATGAATTGGAAAATGATGAAAGAGCTTTAAACATGTTTATTATAAATTCAATTGATTCTTTATTTTATGCGGATGCATTGCCGGATATGACCATATCTGAATTTGTAAATGCCATTGAATCGTTTTTTAATGTACTATTTTTTGTGGATAAAACTGATAAATCAATATCTATTGAAACACAACGATTAAGATTGAGTCAGATTGAAACGATTCAGGTTGAACACGTATTGGATAGTTATGAACGGGATTTATCCGAAACGGAGAAAAATGCAAAATTGGGTTTTACTTCAATCAAATATAATTTTCCGGATAATGAATATTTTAAATACCAGCAAATTTCAGATGATAACCTAAAAAAAATTACTGTTCAGGATTTTGTAAATCTTAAAGCGATTAAAGCAGCTGCCAATAATTCAATGCTTACAGATAAAAATATCATTTACAGAGATAAGGAAACTGGTAATGATTATGCACTGGTTACACCCACTAAAAAGAATTATTATACTGTTGATGGTGGCTCTGGAGGACAACTGACATTAATAAATAAATTCAGATCATTCGTTGAAGATTCAACCAATGAGCCAAACGAATTGATTTTGAAGATTCAACCCGCACAAATGCAGGTTTATAACTTTACAGTTCCGTGGTTTTGGGATAATAGTGGTTTTCCGGCGTATCCGCAGGTAATGACTCAAGTACCGATAAGTAGCAACGAATATGGAGTTAGAGAAGTTAATTTTGGACTAAAGCATAATATTGAAACGGGAATAAAAAACATTAATAGAAATAATTTTCTTGAGGTTTCCATTTTTAAAGGAAAACAAGAAATGTATGTTACAAAACAAGAAGTTTTAAATTTAGAAGTGTGGAAAGACCTACCAATAAGTATTTATTATCCGTTGTCAATTACAGATAATTGTCCGGATTTAGGTAAATTAGGTGTAACCGGTAATGATTACACCAAATTTGAAGCCTGGAAATACTTCTTTTTTGATTTATGGCCATTAAAAACAATGAAAATCACAGGTCCTTATGGAATTGTTCACGATTATCATAATAGGCGGATTTTGGATTCAAGCAAAGTTGTTATTTTTACTATGGTGGATAGCCCTGATATGACAGCAAATAAGATTTTCATGATTAAAAACAAAAAATACATGCCAATTTCATTGGAACGACAAATATCCATTAATTCAAGAAAAACCGTAACCGGAAGATTTTACGCTATGCAACTTGCTCAGTGACTTTCAGTTTCTTAAACACATGATCAATTACTTTGGTATTCAATTTATCAATTGGCGTAAAATCTTTTTTGATATAACCGTCCGTAATTCGATGGGCGGAAACATGATTCAGTGCAAATCCGACTAATTCGGTCGAAGCACCGCAATCATTTTGTGCTATTGTTGCCCACGAGTGACGAAAGGTGTATGTAGTGATATTTTCTTTTACTTTTGCTATTGTTGCAACTTCTTTTAAACCCATATCAATGGCTTTCAAAAAGTTGTTTTCAGTATTTATCTGGTCAGAAAACGAAAAGAGCTTATTTGCGCCCTTGTATTTGTCAAATAAGGGCAATATGCATTTTGGAATTGATATTTCCATTTTCGCACTCTTACCACGCTTTGCTTCGACTTTATGCCTGATGTAATAGAGTTTGTTTCCTACTCTACAGGTTTTATCCATATAATACAAATCAGCTACATTTATACCGGCCAAACAAAAAATAAGCATTGCCACATCTTGTGCCAATGGTGTTTTTACATCTAATTTTGCTTTTGATACATCGGCAGTAAATAATTTCAACAATGTGCGTTGATTGACTGCACGCTTCTCAGCCAAATTGTTTTTTGGTATTTTCACCCGCATAAAGGGCAAGTTTTTAATACGAATGTTGTCGCGATCATAATCGTTATACTCTAAAAGACCCGCTGAGAAAACAGTCGAAATACACAAAGGATATAGATTTTTTGCTCGTGCAGTGTCTTTGAGTGATTCAATCCACTCATTAATCAGCTTAGACGTAATTTCCGAAAAATTCAATTTATCTTTACCACAAAATCGTATCAAACTGTTTATTGCACAAGTATAGTTTTGTGCAGGATTTTCCCGACCAGCATTTATCATTTTGTTTGTAAAACCCTTGAAGAAATCAGTAAATGAGATTTCTTCACTTTCAACTTTCAAAAATTCAACAACCTCTTTAACTGTCCAGTTTTCGGTATCGTGTTTATTCAGTCTGTCGAAATACTTCTTGATGATTGGGGCAATTTCTGTTATCACAAAAAAATCCTTAATCTTATTCCCTGAAATCTGATTTGCCGAAACAACATAGCTCGTACTGATATATGCTGGCTTTTGGTTTTGAATTACTCGGATATAAACCTTGGCATATCCATCTTCTTTTAAACTCCTAATACATGGTTCAAATGTTAGCATTTTTGTAAGATATTTGTAAGTGAGTACTTTTTTGTAAGTCATTTGTAAGTGAAAACGGTCTTTTTCGCCTTCTTGTAGTTAAAAAACAGGATTCAACTGTCGTCAATTTTGTAAGTCATTTGTAAGTGGCTACTTTTGGAAATGTGAATAATTGTCATTTATATCTTCTTTGAAGTACCTAAAACTTGGTTGAAATGTCGTCATTTTTGTAAGTCATTTGTAAGTGAGCCCATTTTTGTAAGTTATTTGTAAGTGAAAACCGTCATTTTAGGAGTTTTTTTGCCAATTTTGCCATTTTTGCACACGAAAAAAGGCGACTGTAATTAACTTACAATCGCCTTAAAGTGCTGATTTTCATGCGGAAGCTACGAGATTCGAACTCGTGGTACGGTTGCCCGTACGTCAGTTTAGCAAACTGGTGGTTTCAGCCACTCACCCAAACTTCCAAAATTCGCTTTAGCGAGTGCAAATATAACAAAGAGTTTTCGATTATCAAAACCGTTTTTCTGAAATTTACAATTTACAATTTGCAATTTACAATTTAATACTTGAGAATCTGATATTTAAAACTAAAAATTGAAATTAAACATTTTGATTTTTGATTTCCTTTTAATTTTCTCAAAACAAATCCGTATTTTTGTCGCTTCAATTAATAACATTTAAAATACCGGATCTATGACAACTAACAAGAAGAAAAAACAGACAAATAAAATTAGTAAGTGGATTTTACTTGTATTGATTGGAGTTTTTCTGTATGTTGCCTATATTTTGTTTGCACCCAATGTATTCACCAATTCCGGTGAAAAGACCTATCTGTGCATCCCAGAAAATAGTTCGTATGATGAAGTAGTTCAATTGTTGGAAAAAGAGGCTAATGTGCTTAATGTGTCAGCATTTAAGCAGGTTTCAACCTTGTTGCATTATGGTGAAAGAATTCGTGCAGGTAGATATGAGCTTAAAAGCAGCATGAATAACTTTCAGTTGGTGCGGTTGTTGCGTAGTGGCAGGCAGGCACCTGTGCGATTGACATTCAATAATATTCGTACCAAAGAGCAATTGGCAGCCCGTTTGAGTATGCAGTTAATGGCAGATTCGGTTAGTATTCTCAAATTACTTAATGATTCGGAATTTCTGGCTAACTATAATCTTAATCCAAATACATCTGTTTCGTTTTTTATACCTAATACCTACGAAGTTTTCTGGAACCTGAATGCTGAACAGCTTTTTGAACGGATGAAGAAGGAATACAACAAATTCTGGAACGATGAGCGCAAAGCCAAAGCTGCTGCCATTCCGATGACTCCTGAACAGGTTAGTACACTGGCTTCCATTGTGGAAGAAGAAACCAATAACCGTACCGACCGTCCCAAAGTGGCTGGCTTGTACATCAATCGCCTGAAAAAAGATATGCCTTTGCAGGCTGATCCTACACTGAAATTTGCAGTGAATGATTTTAGTCTTAAACGTATCACTATCAAACAAATTCTTCAAATATCACCTTATAATACCTATCGGAATCACGGTTTACCACCGGGACCCATCCGTGTTGCATCTGAAAATGGAATTGACGCGGTGCTTAATTATGCACACCACAACTACATTTACATGTGCGCTTCCGAAACGCTGAATGGTGAGCACAAATTCGCTGCCGATTGGGCTACCCATCAGGCTAATGCGAAGAAGTATCAACAGAAACTGAATGACTTGAATATACACTAACAAAAAACTCAGCTTTAGGCTGAGTTTTTTGTTAGATATAATTGACTTCGGGCTGGAGTTTTATCCCAAATCTCTCTTTAATAGAATGTTGTATCTGCTCAGCCAAATAAACTATTTCAGTTCCGGTAGCTCCGCCGCGGTTCACCAGTACCAATGCTTGTTTGTCGTGAACGCCGGCATTGCCAATGCTTTTCCCTTTCCATCCACATTGATCAATCAACCAACCGGCAGGTATTTTCTCTTCAGTTTCAGAAATATAATAATGAGGCATTTGTGGAAATTCCGATTGCAATGCCAGATACTTTTCTTTCGAAACAACCGGATTCATAAAGAAACTGCCTGCATTTCCGGCTATTTTAGGGTCAGGGAGCTTACTTTCACGTATGTTTATGATAGTACTGCGAATGTTCTTCAGATTTACTTTTCCTGTTTTGAGAACTTCATCTTCCAAATGCTGATATTTAAGTTTATATTTCGGGTTTCTCAGTAATTCATAAATAACTGAAGTGAGAATATACTTGCCTTTTAATGAGTTTTTAAAAATACTTTCGCGGTAACCGTACCCACATTCGGTATTTGAAAACTCACGTTCAATACCGGTAGCTGTTTGAACGGTTTTTACAGATTGAATCACATCCTGCACTTCAACACCATAAGCACCAATATTCTGCACTGCCGATGCACCCACCTCTCCGGGGATAAGTGCCAGGTTTTCAATGCCACCCAACCCGTTTTCAACACAATAAGACACAAAATCATCCCAAACTACACCCGAACCTACTTCGAGAAAAACTGAATCTTTTGTTTTGTCTGCTATAGTAATCGTTTTTATGTTCGAATGAAGAATAACTCCTTTAAAATCATTCAAAAACAACAAGTTACTTCCGCTGCCAATGTGAAGAATGCGGTTTGATATTACAGGTTCAGATTTCAAAATATCCTGTAATTCCGCAACAGAATCGTATTCAATCAGGTAATCTGCTTTTACATCAACGCCAAAGGTATTGAAGGGCAGTAGAGAAGCATTTGGGGTTATTTTCATAGCTTTGAATGTACAAATTCCACTATTTCAGGTTCGTTATCGGGATGAAACCAATTGATTTCCTTGTCGCGGTTAAACCAGGTCAGTTGGCGTTTGGCATAACGACGCGAATCCTGTTTTATCATATTCACTGCGAATTCCAGCGACCAGTTTCCATCCATATATTCGTAAAGTTCCTTATAACCAACGGTATTGAGCGTATTTAATTGCCTGTGTTCGTAAAACTTCTCAGCTTCCTGAAGCAGACCTTCTGCCATCATTTCGTCCACACGACTGTTTATCCGATTATAAAGCTCTTCACGGGAACGGTTCAGCCCTATTTTCAGTATGTTGAACGGACGTTCCTTGCGTTTTCCTATACGAATATCTGAAAATGGTTTTCCTGTAATTGTACATACCTCCAGTGCATGTAATACCCGCTTATGATTTTGTAAATCAACTTCTTCGTAATGTTTTGGGTCAAGTCGTTTCAACTCTTCCTGAATGTAATACAGTCCTTTTCCAGCAAAAGTGTCCAGCCAATACTTCCGAATCTCGGCATTCACAGTTGGAATATCATCAATTCCGTTACAGATAGTGTCAATGTACATCATTGAACCACCCACCAGCAGAACAACTTTATGGTTTTCAAAAAGTTCTGCCAACAACTTTATTGCATCCAATTCATATTGACCGGCACTATAGTCATCAAATATAGAATGTGAGCCAATGAAATAGTGTTTTACTCTGCTCAGCTGTTGCTTTGTTGGTGTTGCTGTACCAATCTTTAGTTCCCGGTAAAACTGCCTTGAATCCGATGATACAATCGGGCAGTCGAAGTATTCAGCTAATCTTAAGCTGATATTCGTCTTTCCAACTCCTGTTGGACCTAAAAGTACTAATAAATTCGGCTTATTTTCCATTCACAATGTAATAAAAAAGAGAGAAAATAAAAAGGATATTTTCTCTCTTTCAATAAGTTATAGGTTTTTGTCAGAATTTTGGATCTTCAGAAAATAAGCTACTGTCGTCAAAATTCATTTCTCCAAATCCTTCTTCATCGAGTTCGTCCAGTTCAAAATCTTCATCTCCGTAAAAGTTTTCATCTAAAGCTGTTTTTGTAGTTACAATTGATGTGTCTTCTTCTAAAATCTGAACAGGTGGATTACCCTCTGAAGTCAGGCAGACAGGTTTTTCCTGAGATTTTCTTGGAATAATTTCAGTAACTTCCATGAAAAATACTCTTTCTGACATTGTATCAAATACATAAATCAATTTCTGATTTTCATCACTGATTAACTCATCAAGTTTAGTTTTATCCATTACCAGATTATCGTATTCAGAGCTTGATTCCATTTCTACTAAAGTGATTTCCTGCCCCTTTTCCCAATCATCAGTACACATAAAGAATGATGTCATCAGATTCTTTTCATAGCCAACTGAGTCAAGAATAAAACTATGTAAATCAAAGAATGTTGCTTCTGAATCAATTGCAATTTCCCTTACAAAATTGTCTACCTCATCGGATAGAATTGTAAATTTAAAAACCATATATTCACGTTTAATTTCGGTTGTAAAAATAATACTTTTTTTTCAATCACATATAATTTAAACAAACATATTTGGGTTTTTAAATATTCAAAACTAAAAAAATCTGAAGCTTTATTGCGTACTATAATTCAGTCAGTTAATTTCAAAATTTATTGACACGTTTTGCTTTTATTTTATTGGAAAAGTTATAGTCCTTTAATTGTTTTTTAATATTAAAAAAAGTTTTATATCATTAATTTATTTTCAAGAAAAATGATTTGAACTTAATAGTGAATGTATTAATTATAATTGTTGTCATAAATTTAGTTTGATTTGTTGAATAAAATATTACACAATACAGTGAAATTAAGATTAATAATATTGAGGAGAGTCATAGCAATCTTAAAATGGATTCATTAACGATAATTATGTATTCAAATGTCTGTTTTTGAATTGTTCTAATGAAGTAAATATTCTGATAATAAGTCAAATATAATCCATGTAACAATTGATTGATATTTTATTTTGTTTTATACCTTTGTAATTGAAAACTGTATTTTATATGGTTAGATTTTTGGTTAGTTCAAATAAAACAATATTCATGAGATTTAGAACAGCAATTAGATGGGCAAGATTGGGAATTACAATTTTAATTGTTGAATCAATTATTGAGATTGTTATTAATTTGATTAAGCTCACAGATATTTTTGGATATCTGAGTATATTTACAAATTTATTAAAAATGATAAGTTTCTTATTTCTTTATGTTTTTTTCGACACTATTGAAGAAAAAATTAAGTATGTAAAAGACCAATAATATTATAGATAAAAAAAGCCGCAGACTGATTGTTGCGGCTTAATCATAATACAATATTATCAAAAATCTTAGCTCTTGAGTTTTTCTTCAATTTCCTTCACACTTGTTCGAAAGGTTTTATCACAATCCATCAAATCATTCACTATTTTACATGCATGCAAAACTGTGGCGTGATCCCGTTGACCAATTGTGTTCCCAATGGTTGATAATGAGCTTTTTGTAAGCTGTTTAGATAAATACATTGCAATCTGACGTGCCTGAACTACTTCGCGTTTACGACTTTTGGTTGAAATTGAATCAACCGATAAGGAGAAGTATTCACACACAACATCGCGAATTTTTTCAACGGTATTTACTTTTCGGGTAATATTTACTATTCTGCTGATTACCTTTTCTGCAAGAGTAACATCAATCTGAATGTCTGCCAAAGTAGAATGAGCAAGCAGTGAAACCAAAACCCCTTCTAAATCACGAACATTATCTGAAACGTGCTCAGCAATAAAATCAACCACCTCTTCCTGAATTTCAAGTCCATCACGGTAAATTTTATTTTCCAAAATTGATTTACGTAAATCGAAGTCTGGTTTTTCAATTTCAGCTGATAAGCCCCATTTAAAGCGAGTAAGAAGACGTTGTTCCAATCCAACCATTACAACAGGTGATTTATCTGAAGTTAATATTAGTTGTTTTCCTGATTGGTGTAAATGATTGAAAATGTGGAAGAATGTATTTTGAGTCCCAGTTTTACCGGCAAACTCCTGAATATCATCAATAATCAACACATCAATGGTTTGGTAAAAATTCAGAAAATCGTTTTGAGAATTACTACGAACTGAATCAGTATATTGAATTTGGAAAGTATTGGCAGGAACATAAAGAACTCGTTTTTCAGGGTGTAATTGTTTCACGGAAACACCGATTGCATTTGCAAGATGTGTTTTTCCAACACCCGACTGACCATAAATGAACAATGGATTAAAAATATTTTTACCTGGTTCATTTCCAATGCTGATTCCAGCTGTACGTGCCAGTTTATTGCTTTTACCTTCAATCAAGTTGTTGAAATTATATGCAGGGTTAAGTTGCGGATCAATTTCAGGTAATTGAGGCTTATTATAGGGGCTTATATAATTGGAAACATTGGAAACTGATCTAGGTTTATGATCTCCGCTACTGGGAATCTGTGTACCTTTTCCTGATGTTTTGTCAATAAGAACACGATATTCGAGTCGTGTGCCAACTCCTACCTCACGATAAAGAGTCATACGTAACAAATCGATATATTTTTCTTCGATGTATTCAACAAAGAACTGACTCGGAACCTGTAATACAAAAATATTATTTTCGTACTTTAGAGGAACTATGGGCGCAAACCAAGTACTGTAAGATGCTTCACTTATATTGTCTTTAATAACATTCAGACAACTGCTCCATAATTGTTCGTGGCTTTTCAACATCGCAAAAAAAAATTAGAAATGATTACTGTCTCAGTATTTATAAATTAAACTCTAAAATAACGATAAAAATAGGGGCTACTTTCAGCCGTACAAAAATCCTAAACTTTTCTGACAAAAAAAAATCAACTAAATTTTCACTTTTTTATATACAGTTCAATAGATTTATTTTCAACACTTTATGATTTTATATTGATTTACAGCGATTTAATTGTAATATAAATGTAATACTGTTGATTTTAAAGCTGTTGACAATATGTAAGCAATTTTATTACTATTCAAGATAAAAAAGCCGAAACACTTGTTTTTGAAAGGTTTCGGCATAGTGATAATTGAAAACAGTTTTATTTTTGTTAGAAATTTTATTTAGAATGAATACAAATAATATTTCTATTTTGTCTTGCTACCAAAAAGTGAAAAATGAACGTAGCGTTTCGGATTTTTTTGTAAATCGATAAGCAGTTTATCAGAACTGGCTGCTGTATTTGACAAGTTGATATACAATTCTTTATTGGTTATAAGTTGTCCTAAAGTACCTTCACCGTTATTGATTTTATCAGTTATCAGATTCAGGTTTGAAATGGTATGATTTATGCTCGCAACAGTAGCTGCAAAGTCAATTTTCTTCAAATTTCCGCTCACTTGTCTGAAATCGGAAGTCACTACATTTACATCTCCAAGTATCTTTGGCATGTCATTACTCATCATTTTCTTTAACTGAGTAGACGTAACTGCCAAATCAGCAGTTGTCCGTTCGATTGAGGAAAGACTTTTAGTCAAATCTTTATTCTCTACCAGCAACCTGACTGATCGCAACAGTGAATCCGCCTGACCTGAAATACTTTCGATTTTAGGCATTAAATCTCCCGAGAGCTTTGCCATTAACCCGATACCTACTTTCGATTCAATGGTGTCGCCTGAATTGTGCATAACTTGCGAAACTATAATTGGTTCAAAAACCAGTTGAATGGCTTTTCCTCCCATTAATCCTTCATCATAAAGCAATACCTGTGTTCCTTTCGGAAGTTTAATATCTTTTGAAACAGAAATTTTTATAACAAATGTTTCTTTCTTTGTGAAGTCATATTTCACTTGTTCTACTTGTCCAACTTTAAATCCTTTAATGTAAACAGGGCTGGATGGTACCAGACCATCTATATTCTCATAGCGGGCATAATAATAGTTAGCTGACGAAAAAATGTTGATACCTTTCAGAAAATTCATTCCAAAATATAATACGAAAATAGCTACTATAGCCATTATCCCAACTTTAACTTCACGTGTAAAATAATTCTTTTTCATTGTGCTGTTGAATTGTATCAGGTATTCATTAAAAAAATTATACCTGATTATTTTGATAATTTAGATAGTTCTTTGGCCGACATTTTTTTGTTGCCAATGAAACCAATTATAAATGCATCTGGAAACCTTGAATGAATTTGTTTTCTTAAGGTTTCTATTTTGTGAAAGTCAGTTTCTGAACCTACAGTGTACTTATAAAATCCATTCTCAATAAATGAATTAGTGTTAGCTATTCCTTTGAAATCTGGAGCATTTTGTTTCAACGCTTTTTTTGAAGCAAATAGCTGGATTTTAAAAATAGCTGTAATTTGATTTGTTCTGTTTTCAGGTTTAAATGAAACAGAGGTTATTGATTTTTCAACATTATAAACTGTATCAATAACCGGTTTTACGTTTTGTTTCGTTGTTGTTTTAGGGGTTGATACTGTTACCGGTTTTTCCGTCTCGGTTTTTGGTTCAATCGTATTTATAGATGCCTGTTTTGATTGATTGTCAGCATTTGTTTTAGAAACAGATATTTCTTTTAGCTCGTTTGATTTAATTTTAGTATCAATTTTTTGAACATTATTCAGTGATTGATGACCAGATTTTTTGTCGTGTATCCGTTTATAATCAATAAACGCATTAAAAATTCCCGTTGCCATTTCTTTTTGACCGGTATCGGTGGAGAGATATCGCTCTTCTGCCGGATTAGAAATAAATCCTACTTCGACCAACACACTTGGACATGCTGACCGGTGTAAAACCCAAAACCCTGCCTGACGTACTCCCCGGTCTGTACGACCACAATAACTGTGAAATTGTTTTTGAATAGTTGAGGCAAAGTCAACGCTACGGTCAATGTATTTATCCTGCATAAATTCAAACATAATGTATGAATCAACAGAATTAGGATCGAAGCCATGATATTTGGTTTTATAATCTTCCTCAAGTGTTATAACCGAGTTTTCACGCATGGCTACATCCAGATTTGCTTTTGTTTTTGCTAATCCTAGTGTGTAACTCTCAGCTCCATAAGCAGACGAGCCGGGTGAAGAATTAGTGTGTACGCAAATAAACAAATCAGCATGATTGTCGTTTACAACATCAGCACGTTCTTGTAAAGTAAGGTATCTGTCAGTTTTTCGGGTGTAAACAACTTTTACATCTTTGAAATTTTGTTCAACTAAATTACCAAGCAAAAGTGTTACCGCAAGATTGATGTCTTTTTCGCGTATGAATGAACCTTTAGCACCCGGGTCATGACCACCATGACCCGCATCAAGTACCACTGTAAATCTGTTATCCTGAGCTTTTACAGAAAATGACAGAATGAGAGCCAAAAGTAAAATAGCATGTTGAAATACAGTAAAATACTTTTTCAGTAATCTCATATATTGAATGATAGTGATAACAAAAACTGTCTTTAAAATTTTGTGCAAAAGTAATGATTTTATCCTGTTTTTAATGCGAAAGAAAGGAGTAAATTTTGAAATTATTCATAAAAAAAGACCACATGTAAATTAGACTGCCTTTTTTTGATTAAATTTGCATCTTAATTTCAAAATGAGATAAACCTACCGGATGCAAATCTGTAACCAATTATATTTCAGCAAAATTCCCCTGATTTTGGTATTTTTTTTCTGGCTTTCAATTCCTCTTTCCGGGGTTGGTCAGACTAAAACTGCATCAACGAAACCATCCAAACAATTCAATAAAAATGATTCCATTGCTCAAATTAATGATTCAATAGATCAGAAAAACGATTCAATCATTGAAACAGCAAAACCAAAATCAAAACAGATTGACGCTGAAATTGTTTACACAGCACAAGATTCAATTATTTTTCTTGGTAACGGAACGGGTTTTCTATATGGAAAAGGTGATATAAAGTATAAAAACATTACGCTGAAATCAGAATTTATTCGTGTAAAAATGGATAGTAGCATAGTTTATGCTTGTGGAAGGACAGACAGTATTGGTAAGAAAATAGGAGAACCAATTTTTACTGAGGACAAAACAGATTATAATTCCAGGGAATTAACATACAATCTACGAACACGAAAAGGTTTTATTCGTCACGTAGTTACAAAGCAGGGTGAAGGATATGTAATCAGTGACAAAACAAAAAAATCAAACACTGACATTCTTTGTATGACGGATGGCAAATATACAACTTGCGATAATCATGAACATCCTGATTTCTATCTTAATCTCACACGTGGAAAAGTTAAACCGGGTGGTTATATTGTTGCAGGTCCTGCCTATCTGGTGGTAGAAGATGTACCACTTCCTATTGCACTTCCTTTTGGTTTTTTCCCTTTTACTGACAAATACTCCTCCGGAATTATAATGCCAACCTATCAGGATGAGTTGACGAGGGGTTTTGGATTAACTAATGGTGGATATTATTTTGCCATAAATGATTATGCTGATTTGGAATTGCGTGGTGATATTTACACCAAAGGGACCTGGGCACTTACAGCCAATTCAAATTACTTGAAACGATACAAATTCCGCGGTAGTTTGAGTGTTAATTACCGTGAAGATGTGATCGGAGAAAAAGAAATTCCTTCAACTTACAGTAAATCAAATAATTTGAGTATCCGATGGTCACATTCTCAGGATGCTAAGGCAAATCCTTATTTTAATTTTTCTTCGAGTGTTAATTTTTCTACCAGTGGATATAACCGAAGCAATATTAATAGTTATTATAATCCGGCTCTTAACTCAGAAAATACTAAAAGTTCGAGTATTTCCTTTACACAGCGATTCCCTGAAAGTCCTTTCAATATTTCCGGAAGTATGTTGATAAACCAACGAACAAAAGACTCAACTATCAGTTTGTCATTACCTAATATCAACATTTCGATGAGTCGTATTTATCCTTTCAAACGGAAAGAAGTAGTTGGCAAAGAACGTTGGTACGAAAAAATATCGATGTCATATTCCGGAACGTTAGCAAATAGCATTGACACCAAGGAATATAAATTATTAAGCTCTTCGTTAATTAGCGATTGGAGAAACGGGATGAGACACAGCATTCCAATTAGTGCTACTTTTGATTTGTTTAAATATATAAATATTTCGCCATCAATTAATTATAATGAACGTTGGTATTTGACTTCAATAGACAGAACGTGGGATAATAAATATCAAAAAGTAGAAACAGTAACTAAATCAGGTTTTAACCGTGTGTATGATTTCAATATGGGAGTTTCGGCATCAACCACATTATATGGATTTTATCAACCAATCCGTTCAATTTTTGGGGATAAAATTGATCGAATCCGCCATGTGATAAAACCATCAATCGGATACAGTTATATGCCTGATTTTGGAGAAGCTATGTGGGGATATTACGGTACTTATATAAAATCAGAAAGGGATGCAACCAATCCCTTGGTTTATCGCGATCAAGTTGTACAGTATTCACATTATGAAAATAGCCTTTACGGGACTCCGGGTTCGGGAAAGTCTGGAAACATTAATTTTTCGCTTAGCAATAATCTTGAAATGAAAGTGAAGAATGACATGGATACAACCGGAACAAAGCCTTTTAATATAATTAGTTTGATTGATAATTTTTCGGTAAGTGGATCGTATAATATGGCTGCCGACTCAATGAAATGGTCAATTTTTAATGCAGGACTTCGTATAAAATTAGGGAAAAGTTATACGCTCAGTCTGAACGGTTCTTTTGATCCGTATATGTATGGATTGAGTAGCAGTGGTTATCCGGTGAGAATTAATAAACTACGTTGGGAAAATGGCGGTTTTCCACGCTTTATGGGTACCAGTACATCTTATAGTTATACCTTGAATAATGATACATTTAAAAAGAAAACCAGCTCAACAAATAAGAATTCAAAGGGTGGTCAGAATGATAAACTTCAGACAAAGAATAATGAAAATGATGCCAATTTGAGTGGAGGTGCTAATTCTAATCAGAATCAGGACAAAAAACAGGATAAAGAGTTGGATGGGTATCAGAAAGTTACTATTCCATGGAGCATAAGTTTCAACTATTCAATACTTTATGCTAATACAAATGTATTTGATAAAACAAAAATGGAATATGAAATGGGGTTTACTCACAATTTTAGTGTTTCCGGGAATATTTCATTGACACAAAACTGGAAAATATCTGCCAATTCTTCCTATGATTTTAAGGCAAAACAGTTTACCTATACCAGTGTGAGTGTTAACCGAAGCCTGCATTGCTGGAACATGTCGGCCAGTATTGTTCCGTTTGGGATGTTTAAATCATACAATTTCCATTTAGGGGTAAATGCCAGTATGTTACAGGATTTAAAATATGATAAACAAAGCGGATATGGTGTAACGCCAATTACATGGTATTAATTCCATGATTATTAACAGCTTTTATTGAACAATTTCAGTTGAAAAACAATTATAGAGTAATCAAAAAATGAATATTAAATTTTAAAAACCGATAAAAAAATGAAAATTACAGCAAACAAATCAGTTTCGGCAGAATACGAATTGTACGTAGATGGCGAAGTAGAAGGAGAATTAGAATTGATGGAAAAAGCCACTACGGAACAACCATTAAGTTTTGTGTATGGTGTGGGCATGATGTTGCCTAAATTTGAAGAAAACCTGTTCGGAATGCAGGTTGGCGACAAGTTTGATTTTGTAATTAACAACGAAGATGCTTACGGTCCTTACGATGACGAAAGTGTGTTGGATTTGGATCGTGCAATTTTTGAAGTGGATGGCAAATTGGACGAGGAAATGATCTTTGAAGGTAATGTTGTTCCATTGATGGATGGTGACGGAAACCGCATTAATGCTCAGGTTGTAAGCATTTCGGATACGCATGTGAAAGTAGATTTAAATCACCCGCTTGCAGGTGAAAATCTTCACTTCAAAGGCTCTGTACTTGAAGTTCGTGAAGCTACTGAAAAAGAACTTGCTGCAATTATGGGTGGTGGTTGCGGCTGTGGTAGCTGTGGTAGCGGTGGTTGCGGTGATAGCTGCGGAAGTGGTGAAAATGAAGAAGAAATGGCTGACAGTTGCGGTTGCGGAAGTGGCTGCGGTTGTAACTAATCAGAAAATCTGAAATAGTATAACATGATGGATATCAAATGGTTTTATGCCGTTTGATGTCCATTTTTTTTAAGTATTCTTTTAAATTTAAAACTTTTGAATAACTTTGTACCAAAAGTTACTTAGTTACTATAAGATTTTTACATCTCAGAACAAAAAATATTATGTCGAATACACTTGGAAAATTGTTTACGTTCACTTCGTTTGGTGAATCGCATGGTAAAGGAATTGGTGGAATTGTGGATGGATGTCCTTCGGGAATTGAACTGGACGAAGAATATATTCAAAACGAATTAAATCGTCGCCGTCCCGGACAATCGGCTATTTCTACGCCCCGAAAAGAAGGTGATAAAGTAGAGTTTCTTTCCGGAATTTTTGAGGGTAAAACGACCGGAACACCACTTGCTTTTGTAATTTGGAACGAAAATCAGCATAGTTCGGATTATGATCATTTGAAAGAAGTTTACCGACCATCTCACGCCGATTATACTTATCAGCAAAAATATGGAATTCGTGACCATCGGGGCGGTGGTCGTAGTTCGGCTCGTGAAACCGCTTCGCGCGTTGTAGCCGGTGCCATTGCAAAATTGGCTTTAAAAAAACAGGGAGTCGAAATAACAGCTTACACTTCACAGGTAGGACATATTGTTATGACACAAACTTTTGAAACTGCCGATTTGAGCTTGATTGAAAGCAATGTGGTTCGTTGTCCGCAAACTGAAATTGCTGAGCATATGATTGAATATATTGCCGAATTGAAAAAAGAAGGTGATTCCATAGGTGGAATAATTTCGTGTGTTATCAAGGGAGTCCCTATTGGTTTAGGTGAACCTATTTTTGATAAATTGCAGTCACGACTGGCACAATCAATGCTGAGTATCAATGCTACACACGGTTTTGATTATGGACGTGGATTTGAAGGAGTGAGTTTGAGAGGTTCGGAAATGAATGATTCGTTTATTAAAGAAGGAGATAAAGTAACAACAAAAACCAATAATTCCGGTGGAATTCAGGGTGGAATTAGTAACGGTCAGGATATTTATTTCCGCGTTTTATTTAAACCCGTTGCTACCATTTCGAAAAAACAAAACACGATTGATATTCATACTAACGAAGTAGAGCTTGAAGCGAAAGGTCGACATGATCCTTGCGTTTTGCCCCGTGCAGTGCCTATTGTGGAGGCAATGGCTGCAATGACCTTGTTGGATCTTTACTTGTGTCAGGCTCTTACTGTGTGAAACATTTGCAAATAAATATTGTCGGTGCAATGCTCCTCAATTCAATTTGGGAATATCATTTCCAGCAAACAATTTGTACTACTCACCTTTAATCAATTTTAAATTAATTGTATAATAGATTAATCAGATTGCACTCTTTTTATGTATAATAAAGCATTTTTCCTATGTTATTAAGCATATTTAATATATTTTCTTTTATTATATAAGAACATATTTAATTCTGTCTATGTTTTAAAATATATAACATTTTTAAGAAAAATACACTATTTATATTGACTAAATAAATTACAAGCTTTCAGTTTCACAAAATCTAAATATTAGATCATGAATCCATCTGATAATTTCCCTGATTGGCTATTGAAAAAATGGCAGGAAACAGCTGATTTACTGGCTGAATCTATTGCTGTTCCTGCAGCTTTAATAATGAGGCACGAAGATGAATTTATGCAAGTTTTTACTTCGAGTAGCTCAGAAAATAATCCATATATTACAGGAGCAAAAGATGAATGGTATGGTCTTTATTGCGAAACGGTTATAAATTCACAGCACAAACTATTAGTTCCTAATGCGTTAATTGATGAAAAGTGGAAAAATAATCCTGATGTGAAACTCGGAATGATTGCCTATTTAGGATTTCCATTGAATTTCCCTGATAATGAACCGTTCGGTACACTGTGTGTATTGGATAATAAAGAAAGGTATTTTACCCCACGCGAAGAAAAATTAGTCCTGTTTTTTAGAGAAGCAATTGAGTTTGATTTACATTTGATTGATGAACTTGATTGTAAATCAAATGAAATAAGTGAAAGTGTAAAAAAGGAAACTGAAATAAGAATAGATATTGAGAAACAACTCAAAATAAATCAAGAACTTTATCGGATTATAGCAGAAAATTCGGCTGACACTATATCAATTTTAAATCCTTTAACTTTGAAATATAGTTATGTAAGTCCATCAGTTGAGAAACTTTTAGGCTATTCGCAGACTGAAACTTTGTTGTTAGGATTTGAAAATCTGACAACTCCTGAATCATATCAAAGTGTTACTGAATTAATATCTAAACGATTAGCTTATTTTATAGAAACTAATGAACAAATTAATTACATTGATGAATTTGAAGAGGTAAGAAAAGATGGTAAGATTATTTTTGTAGAAACGAATTCAAATTTCTTTTACAATCAACAAAATGAAATTGAAATTATCAGTACATCGCGTGATATTACTGAAAAAAAACAAACTGAAGAATATATTAAGCGTAATGAGCTCAGATTCAGAATGTTTACAGATTATTCGCCTTTGGCATTTTACATGACATCGGGCATAGAGCAAAAGGCAGAATATATCAACCCAACCTATACCAAAATGTTTGGTTATACATTGGAAGAAGTGCCTAATAACGAAATTCTGTGGTCGTTGGCCTATCCCGATGAAAATTACCGCAATCAAATAAAGGTTGAATGGGATCGGAAAGTGGCAATTGCAAATGAAACAAACACAGAAATAGAGCCAATTGAAACTATCGTTACTTGTAAGGATGGTTCAAAAAAACACATTTCGTGGGGCTATATTTCAACCGGAATTCAGCAATGGACATTCGGGTTGGATATTTCTCATCAGAAGCAGTCTGAAGAAAGTATTCGGGAAATAGGCAACAATTACCTAAATCTTTTCAATTCTGTAAAACAGGCTATTTATATTCAGGATACTGATTTGACGTTTATTAACGTTAATCAGGGAGCTGTTGAGATGTACGGTTATGAAAGAGAATATTTTATTGGTCGAACTCCGGAGTTTTTATCTGCTCCGGGCAGAAATGATTTAAATTTAGTTGTCAACTTATCTCAAAAGGCATTTGAAGGTAAACCACAACATTTTGAATTTTGGGGACAAAAAAAAGATGGCACAGTTTTTCCCAAAGAATTATGGGTAGTAAAGGGTAAGTATTTTGGCAAAGATGTGTTAATTGCCTTGGCAACCGACATTACCGATCGCAAACAAGCTGAAATAGCACTTAAGGAAAGCGAATCAAAGTATCAACAACTCTCTGACGCAACATACGAGGCTATTTTCCTTTCGGTAAAAGGTATATGTGTGGGACAAAACAACACGGCAGAACGTATGTTCGGTTATACGATTGATGAAGCGTTGGGACGATATGGAACTGATTGGATTCACCCGGACTACAGAGACCTGGTGATGAAGAATATGATTTCAGGATTTGAACAATCCTACGAATGTGTGGCAATTCGTAAAGATGGAACTACTTTTCCCTGCGAAATTCAAGGTCGTATGTCCAAAAACGCAATGGGTGAACCGATAAGAATAACTGCACTAAGAGATAATTCAGAACGTAAGCGAGTAGAGTTGAAATTACACGAAAACGAGGAAGAAAATCGTGCCATTTTAAATGCTGTACCCGATTTGATTTTCCATTTGAATAATGATGGCGTTTTCATTGATTATCGTTCGTCCGAAAAAGCAATATTTTATATTCCGCCCGAAAAGTTTATGGGTCAAAAGATTAAGGATGTTTTACCTTTTGAAATGTCTTCTCAGGCCATGACAGCTGTTGATGAAGCATTACGAACTTCAAAAATGGTTATGTATGATTATTTTCTTGATACTGGAGAAGGTAAACGTGAATATTTTGAAAACAGGATAGTGCCAATTTCAAATGACGAAGTTATTTCTGTAATCAGAGATATTACTGAAAGGAAATTGTTTGAAGATGAATTAAAGAAATCAAAGGAACAACTGAGTAATTTTGCAACACATATTCAAAACATTCGTGAAGAAGAAAAACTGGACATAGCCCGTGAGATTCATGATAGTTTGGGACAGTTTTTGGTTGCATTAAAAATAGATATTGGGCTATTAAAAAGAAAGATTTCACACAAAGAAGAGAAATTACACTCGGATGAAATTTTGTATGATGTTGAGAAAATTCTGCTTTCGGTTAATGATTCCATAAAATCATCTCGTCGGATTATTAATGGGCTTAGACCCGAACTACTTGAGCAACTTGGATTTGAAGGTGCAGTAAAAGATTTTCTTCATGAATCGGAAGTGAGAAATCATTTTAAATGCGAATTTAAGTGCGAAATTAAGAATTATAAATTAGCTTATAATCAGGAGCTTGCCTTGTTTCGTATTGTTCAGGAAGCATTAAACAATATTGTAAAATATGCCAATGCTACTTTAGTGAATATCCACTTAACTGAAAATAATGATATGCTGGTTCTGGAAGTTATTGATAATGGTATTGGGTTTGATGTAGAGAAAAAAGGGCGACCCGATTCCTATGGGTTAATGGGCATGAGAGAGCGTGCTGTGTTGTTAGATGCTGATTTGTTTGTTATAAGTGAAATAGGAAAAGGTACAAAAATAAAGGTTGAAATTCCCTTTGTCAGAAATAATGAATTAGAAACTAATTAGCATAATTCATGTTAGTATCATCAAATCATTGGGCAATTATTATCAATCCTAAATCAGGGAAAAAAAGCTTCCGTCATCAGCAGAAATATCTTTTTCTAACCCTGAAACATGCCGGTATCGAATTTGAATACCGAATGACGAAGTTTACCGGTCATGCTTCCAAAATTGCACAGTTTTTTGTACAGAAAGGGTATCAGAATATTATGGTTTTGGGTGGCGATGGCACTATGAGTGAGGCTATTAATGGAATTTTCAGTGCTAAAATAAGTAATACTTCCAATTTAAAAATAGCGTTGATTCCCCGTGGTACAGGTAACGATTGGGCGCGTTTCTGGGGATTGACTACCAATTATAAACAATCAATTGATGTGTTTCTAAAAGGAAAAATCCAGCCCATTGATATAGGAAAAGTTGAATTTGAATTGGAAGGAAAAAATGAGTCACATTATTTTATTAATTCCATAGGTCTCGGACTTGATGCTGCGGTTGTAAATCTGACACACCGATTAAAAGAAATTTTTGGCAGTCATTCGTTTATGTACACTTTAGCATTACTGGGAGCTGTGTTTACCTATAAACCTCATAAGGTCAGGATTTATTCCGACGAAAAGAACATAACAGATTCCATGTTTACCATGAATGTGGCGAATGGATGTTACAGTGGGGGAGGAATGAAGCAAAACCCGAATGCAGTACCTTATGACGGATTATTGGACGTGATGATGGCAAAAAAGCCAACCTTTTGGGATATTATTACTGCTTTACTTCGACTTTTCAACGGGAAATTACTGGAACATCCTGTTATTCAGTCATTTCAAACGCAAAATTTATTGCTGCAGTGTGATAAAACTGCTTTAATGGAAGCCGATGGAATAATTTTAAACGGATTCTCGCCTTTCAAAATCAGTATTATTCCCAATGCTATTCAGATGATTGTGCCCTAGACCTCTCCCTAACCCTCTCCAAAGGAGAGGGAACTTAGATACCACTAGTCACAAATCTTTCAGCTTCGTCCAAAACATTTAATTTCCCTACATCAAGCATCCTGTAATCGTCGGGTACAAAACCATTGATGGTTTGTGTACCGGCATTATTCAGGTAAAAATCCATAATTGGAAATTTAGGTTCAAGGTTTTCCATTAAATCAAAAACCACAGGAGAAAGCATCTGAATGCCCGAGAATGCTAATTTTGTAAACTGCTCAGGTTTGGAAAGGTGTGTCGGTTTGGTTTCACCTGTTTTCTCGTTTATCCAACCTTTCAACTTTAAATCATCATCGAAAAGTAAGTACCGGAATGTGTCACGCTCGCTAACAACCAATGTGGCCAGTGAATTAGTGCGTATATGTTGATGGTAAAGTGCCTTCAAATCCACATTCGACAGAATATCCACATTATGTACCAGAAATGGCTTCCCATCATCAAAGAACCAGGCAGCTTTCCGAATTCCACCGCCGGTATCCAGTAATTCATCCCGTTCATCCGACACTTCAATCCGAATTCCGAAATTGTTATTTGCTTTCAGAAATTCAATAATCTGATTGGGGAAATGGTGAATATTGACTATGATTTCATCGAAACCCGCAGCTTTCAGTTTCAAAATCACATGCTCCAGCAAAGGCTTTCCGGCAATTGGAACAAGTGCTTTCGGTAAAATATCGGTGATGGGTTTTAAACGGGTGCCGAGTCCTGCGGCAAATATCATTGCTTTCATGCTATATTGATATTACTCACTTCGTTCGTGATATTATTTTTCAGATATTACTCACTTCGTTCGTGATATTATTTCTTTGATATGACTCACTTCGTTCGTGATATTATTTCTCTGATATTACTCACTTCGTTCGTGATATTATTTCTTTGATATGACTCACTTCGTTCGTGATATTATTTTTCTGATATTACTCACTTCGTTCGAGATATTATTTCTCTGATATGACTCACTTCGTTCGTGATATTATTTTTCTGATATGACTCACTTCGTTCGTGATATTATTTAACTGATATTACTCACTTCGTTCGTGATATTATTTCTCTGAGTCTGTTTTTGGTTTTTGATTCATCAAAAGAGTTTGAGTTTTGATGAAATTATTAAGTTTGTAACCTAAGATATTATGTTCTGAATATAGAGCTTTATAATCTTCCTCTGGGACTAGTTTCCTTCTTTTTGCTTTATCCAGCCATGTTTTACTTTCATATAAAGAACCTCTGGCTATATAATAAAAGCTTCGGGAATCCCTGTAGGTGTTTCGTCCAAAACCTTCACTGATATTTGCGCTTACAGAATCAGCAGCTCTGACCCACTGTTTGCCCACTGTATCTTTTGCAAAATACTCCCACTTAATTACATATTCCCACACCTTATCCGATAAAGTCATTGACAAATTATAAATTTCCAAATCTTCCAGTTTCATATTTAATGAGTTTTTAAATATCATATAATCATATCACCGAAGGTAAATATCACGTAGTCATATCAACGAACGAAGTGAGTCAT
>CAZTDH010000016.1:23119-25435 GCA_964612615.1 uncultured Paludibacter sp.
GTCATATCAATGAACGAAGTGAATCATAACACAGAATGTCATATCAATGAACGAAGTGAATCATAACACAGAATGTCATATCAATGAACGAAGTGAATCATATCACAGAATGTCATATCAACGAACGAAGTGAGTCATATCACCGAAGGTAAATATCACGTAGTCATATCAATGAACGAAGTGAATCATAACACAGAATGTCATATCAATGAACGAAGTGAATCATATCACAGAATGTCATATCAATGAACAAAGTGAATCATATCACCGAATGTCATATCACGAACGAAGTGAGTCATATCACCGAAGGTAAATATCACGTAGTCATATCGCGACCAGCAGGTGCAAATAACTTTGTAATCATCCTCTCCCTATGCACAAGTTCCACTTCCACGCCAAATTTCTGCGAAATATGTTCAGACATTTTTTGAGCCGAATATACCGAACGATGTTGACCGCCGGTGCAACCAAAACTTACCATAAGATTAGCAAATCCACGTTCCAAGTAGCGTTCCACGGAATTATCCACTAACTCAAAAGCGTGTTCAAGAAAAACGGTTATTTCACCATCTTTTTCTAAAAACTGTTTTACAGGCTCGTCTAACCCGGTAAGATTCATGTATTCAGTGTATTTCCCGGGGTTATGAATGGCTCGGCAATCGAAAACAAAACCTCCACCATTGCTGGATGTGTCTTCCGGAATTCCAATTCGATAAGAGAAACTAAATACTTTTACCAATAACGTTTTCCTTTCGTCAGGTTTTTTGTTGAACTGCTCCAACTCAGTTATATGTTTCAGTATTTCAACCAGATAGGGATATTCAGAATAATCATTCTTCAATAACTGTTTCAGGTTTTCGATGGCAAAAGGAATACTTTGCAAAAAGTGAGCTTTTTTCTCGAAATATCCCCTGAATCCATAAGCTCCAAGCACCTGTAAGGTTCGAAAAAGTACAAAATGGTTCAACTGTTGGCTAAAATCAACTTCATCCACCGGAATCAGCTCTTTCAGACAGTCTAAATAAACCTTCAACAATTCTTCACGCAATTCTTCACTGAAATTAGCTTTGGCCTGCCACAAAAACGAAGCCACATCGTAAGCCAGCGGACCTCGACGACCACCTTGAAAATCAATAAAATAAGGTTCGCCGTTAAATATCATCACGTTGCGACTTTGAAAATCCCGGTACATAAACGTATCGGTTTTCGAACGTAATAAAACTTCTGAGAAACGTTCAAAATCATTTTCAAGCAGGTTTTCCTGAAAGTCAACTCCGGTAGTTTTCAGAAAATTATATTTAAAATAGTTCAAATCCCAAAACACCGAACGTTCGTTGAATTCAGGTTGAGGATAACATACTGAAAAATCAAACCCCTTTGCCCCAAGCACCTGAACAAGTGGAAGTTTGCGCATGGTTTTGCGTAACATTTCCTTTTCGGCTTCCGAAAACATACCAGATTTACGCCCTTCAGCCATAAAATCGAAAAGCAATAAGTCGCCCAAATCATTTTGTAAATAAAATTTACTGTCAGAAGTAGCTGCTAAAACTTGTGGTACAGGCAAACCTAATGCAAAAAAATGCTTCGACATGGCAATAAATGCCTTGTTTTCATCAATCGAAGTACCTTCAACACCTATCAGCGTTGACTTTTCGCCATGCAGCCTAAAGTAACGACGTGGCGAACCGGAGGCAGTAAGTTCATGTGTGCTGAGCAGGTCTTCGTGAGTGTATTCACTGAAAAGAATTTCTAATTGCGTCATGGAATGGTTTTAATACAGTTTTAATAATGCAAAGATACTAACATCATTTTAATTGGAGATAAATGTATCGGAGAAAATCTTTTTGGATGACAGAATTAGCTTTGCTGAACGTTCTTTCCGGTTCTGTCTTCTTTTCTTGTCGTAGTCTGAACTCCCGACATCCCTCTCAGCTTGTCGCATAGGATGTGCTACTGCTACCACATCCCTCTCAGCTTGTTGCGAGGGATGTTTTACTGCGTGAACATCCCAAAATGTTGACGAAGGAGGATGTTTCACATCGCCAACATCCCCCAAAATGTTGACTTTATTAGATGTTGTACAGCATTTTATTTCTAAATACTGGAATATAAAAGAAAAATTCAGTTTGTTTAGCCAAAAAATACGTTGTTGGGGTCGGCGTACCGTACGAAAGGGTAAAAATCGTGTTGTTTGGGTTGTCGAACCGTACAAAAGGGTAAAAATCACTTCGTTTGGGTTGTCGTACTGTGCGATTAACCCTAAAATCGTGTCGTTTGGGTCGGCGTACCGTACAAAAGGGTAAAAATCGAGTTGTT
>CAZTDH010000017.1:0-24784 GCA_964612615.1 uncultured Paludibacter sp.
GGCGACGGGCGTATTTGTGCGACCAACCATTTCCTTCACGCGGAAAATCAATCCATTCGGGATGTCCGAATTCATTTCCCATAAAGTTCAGATAACCACCATTGATGGTTGTAGAAGTTATTAAACGAATCATTTTGTGTAATGCCACGCCTCTGTCAACCATCAGGGTGCTATCACCACGTTGCATGTGCCAGTACATATCGGCATCAATCAGTCGGAAAATAATAGTTTTATCACCTACCAATGCCTGATCATGACTTTCGGCATAACTTATTGTTTTTTCTTCAGCACGGCGGTTGGTCAGTTCCCAATAAATCTGGCCTACTTTCCAATCTTCATCCTTTACTTCTTTAATTAATTTTATCCAGAAATCCGGAATTCCCATGGCCATTCGGTAGTCAAATCCAATTCCACCATCAGCTACCTTAGTTGCTAAACCAGGCATTCCGCTTACTTCCTCTGCCACAGTAATCGCATTCGGATTTACTTCATGAATTAATTTATTTGCCAACGTAAGATAACAAA
This sequence comes from uncultured Paludibacter sp., assembly GCA_964612615.1. Lineage (GTDB taxonomy): Bacteria > Bacteroidota > Bacteroidia > Bacteroidales > Paludibacteraceae > Paludibacter. The sequence goes on from CAZTDH010000017.1 coordinate 526, forward strand.
GTGCATCTCCATCCTGATTCATATTATAATAGGAATCGTATCCGTTGAAATCTTCGCCCAATCCATGACTGCGATACAACATGGAGGTTACACCATCAAATCGATAACCATCAAATTTATATTCTTCGAGCCAGAATTTGCAATTAGAAAGTAAAAAGTGAAGTACTGAAGGTTTTGCATAATCAAAGCAAAGCGAATCCCATGCCGGATGTTCGCGACGTGAGCCACCGTGGAAATACTGGTAAGGAGTTCCATCAAAGCGTCCAAGTCCTTCAATTTCATTTTTCACTGCGTGAGAATGCACAATGTCCATTATCACCGAAATGCCCATACCGTGCGCATCGTCAATTAAATGTTTCAGCTCCTCGGGGGTACCAAATCGGGAAGATGCTGCGAAAAAGCTGGATACATGATAACCAAACGAACCGTAGTAGGGATGTTCCTGAATGGCCATAATCTGAATACAATTGTATCCATCCTTGTGAATGCGGGGTAAAACGGAAGTTCTGAATTCTTCGTAAGTCGACACTTTCTCTTCAGTACTTGACATGCCGATATGGCATTCGTAAATCAGCAATGGATCAGTTGTAGGTTTAAAACCGGTATGTTTAAACTTGTATTGCTGAATTGGACTCCAAACCTGTGCACTGAAAATTTTCGTAGCCTCATCTTGTACTACCCTGCGAGCCCATGCCGGAATACGTTCGCCGCTTCCACCTTCCCACTCTACTAATAATTTGTAATGCTGTGAATGTGCTATGGCATAATCCGGTAACCTAATTTCCCAAACACCATTCTGTATTTTTTTCAACTGATAATCGGGATGACGCTGCCAATTATTAAAATCGCCTATCAAAAAAATAGCAGTAGCGTTGGGTGCCCATTCCCGAAAAATCCACCCATCAGGCAAGCGGTGCAATCCGAAATATAAGTATCCGGTAGCAAAACCGGATAATGATTGACCTTCCGGAACGAGTTTCTTTTCCACACTTTCGAAATACTCATATCGACCATTTATGGCTCCTGCATAAGGTGCCAGCCAGGGATCAGATTTTAGGATTGCAAGATCTTTCATTAGTTGATTTTTTTATTCTCAAAGATTAGTAATCAGACTGAAATCAAACATTATAATTGAGGTTCTACACCAACACCTTTACAATCACTTTTTTATGTTGACCTTCAGCAATACAGGGTTGATGAGCATCTTCGGGAAAGAAAACCGCAAATTCGTAAGGCTGAACATTCACAAAAGTAGTTGCTTTATCGGCAAAAAATGCCACATCTTTTTCAGCACTATATTCCTGTGTGGTTTGTTTTAATTGACCTACTGCAATCCAACCCATCGTTTCGGAAGCAGTTATCGGCACCTGAATATCAATGTAACGTTTGTGGGTTTCCATTTTTGCTTCATCAGCCGATTTCCCAACCACCTCCTGTACGTTTATAAACAAATCGGAACCATCTAATTCCATTTTTCCTAATGGCAAAGCCTCCAAATCAGTGTTCTGTAGAAATTCAAACGCTTTTTTAAAACGGGGATGAACTGACTCGTAAAGAGCTGCATTTTTTAATGAATCTAAAATCATCTTATAATTTTTAATTTAATTATTTATATCTAGACAAAATGAATCACTTAATTTCATCAACGGTATAATTCAGGAAACGATTTAAAGGATAACCACATTTCAGAACCTGAGCTACAATAGCAACAAAATCATCGGATTTGGTTTGTGTTTCGTCAAATTTATAGTCAACAAGATAATGCTTCAGTTTAAGCAATTCAGCATCCGGAAAATCTTTGGGAAATCCCTGTGGTACAGTTTTGAGTTTATCTTCCTCAAAGAAATCGACAAAGTATTTTGAAAACTCAGGATTGTGGCGAATTTCATTCAGTTCGTCAATATTGTCGTACACGCTTTGACGAAGCGCTTTCAGCAGATTTGGTTCCGGTCCCCAAACGCCTACTCCAACGAAACAACCATCCGGATCGAGATGAATATAATACCCTCCACGCTGGCTTTTACGACCACCTGCACTAGCTATAAATACACCAAAATGAGTTTTGTAGGGTGTTTTATCGTGCGAAAAACGGGTATCGCGATAAATGCGGAAAATACAATCTTTTGCTTCGACGTGTTTAATTTCTTCGTCAAATTTCGAAATTTCAAGGATCAATTCCTTACTGATTTGTTCAAATTCAGTTTTTACCTGATCGAACCACTTTTTATTTTCGGCAAACCATTCCCGGTTATTGTTGAGTTTCAATTCTTTCAGAAACTCCAGAATATTATGTATGTTCATACAGAAATAATTTAGTGATTCACAAATATAAGGCAAAAATCAGAATTATTCTGACATAAAATCCTTTTTTTTTTATCACAATTCAATTTTGCAGAAAATTGATTACTTTTGCAAAACGTTTATGAGCGGAAAATTACAATCCAAATTAGTGTAATTTGCTGAAATTCAGGAATGTTTAATTATCAGAAAAGTCAAATAATAAAGAATGAAACACCGGATAACCCAACTGCTTGATGAAGTAAATCAACTAGCTGCTTCGAACATCGATGAACTGGAAGCACTCCGCATCAAATACCTCAGCAAAAAAGGTCAGATTTCTGAGCTGTTCAATGATTTCAGAAATGTGGCTAACGAGGAAAAACGCGAAGTAGGACAATTGTTGAATGACTTGAAAAATCAGGCTCAGGATAAAATAAATGAACTGAAAGAATCGTTTAGTAGCACCCAACAATCAGAAACAAAAGCCGATTTAACCCGTAGTGCCGACCCGTTGAAACTGGGAACCCGTCACCCTTTGTCGCTGGTTAAGCATGAAATTATAGATATTTTCTCCCGCATTGGATTTACCATTGCCGAAGGACCCGAAATTGAAGATGACTGGCATGTGTTTGGTGCGCTAAACTTTCCGCCTGAGCACCCTGCCCGCGATATGCAGGACACTTTTTTTATCGAACAAAATCCGGATGTGTTGCTTCGTACGCATACTTCGTCGGTACAATCACGCGTGATGGCGAACCAGAAACCACCAATTCGAATGTTGTTTCCTGGTCGTGTATACCGCAACGAGGCCATTTCGTACCGCGCTCACTGCTTTTTCCATCAGGTAGAAGGACTTTATATCGACAAAGATGTTTCGTTTGCCGACCTGAAACAAGCCTTGATGTATTTTGCCAAAGAAATGTTTGGTGAAAATACAGACATTCGCTTGCGTCCATCGTATTTCCCATTCACCGAACCAAGTGCCGAAATGGATATTTCGTGCAATATCTGTGGTGGAAAGGGTTGTCCGTTCTGCAAACATACCGGTTGGGTGGAAATCCTAGGATGTGGTATGGTTGACCCTAATGTATTGGAAAACTGTGGTATTGATTCTAAAATTTATTCCGGTTACGCCTTTGGAATGGGCGTGGAACGTATCACCAACCTGAAATATCAGGTAAAAGATCTCCGCATGTTCTCCGAAAACGATGTGCGGTTCCTTCAGCAGTTTGAATCGGCATATTAGTCAGATACAAGATACTAGAACAAAGAATAAAGACTATTATTGTAAAACCGTATTGAGAAATCAATGCGGTTTTTTTGTAAGTATATGCGAAAGCAAAGCAATTAATTGTATTTTTACACATTAATTTTTGAACTCACAAAAATCAGCTAAAATGACAAAAACAATTCATACATTCCAGCGTTTTACCGCCCTCGATGTATTTCGTGGACTGACAGTCTGTTTTATGATTATCGTGAATACATCCGGAAATGGCGATACCACCTATTGGCCGCTTAAGCATGCCGACTGGAATGGCTTCACTCCTACCGATCTGGTGTTTCCCTCCTTTCTGTTTGCGGTAGGTAATGCGCTGAGTTTTGCCACTAAAGGCTGGCAAACCATGAAACAATCGGAAGTATTGCTTAAAATCCTCAAACGGACATTCCTCATTTTTCTGATTGGCTACCTTATGTACTGGTTTCCGTTCTTTAAACTCGATGCACAATCGCACCTGATTCTGTCACCCATTTCTCACACCCGCATTTTAGGCGTGCTTCAGCGAATTGCTTTGTGTTATGGTATTTCTGCTCTTTTGGTTTATTACCTTGGAACACGCAAAACAGTTTGGGTTGGCGTTGCATCCTTATTGCTTTACTGGGTTTTATTGTTGGTTTTTGGTGAAAGCGGTGCCGAATTCAGCAAACATGGAAATGCTGTTTTGCACTTCGACACATGGTTTATGGGAGTCAATCATTTATACCGGGGCGAAGGTTTCCCGTTCGACCCGGAAGGATTTATGAGCACAATTCCTGCTTTGTTTAATGTAATTACCGGATATGCTGTAGGGCGTTTTTTACAGGAAAATGGCAAAAACAGGAAAGGAATTCTCCAACTGATTGCTGCAGGTGCCGTGTTCGTACTTATTGCCTCCATGTGGAATGAGCTTATGCCCATCAACAAAAAACTTTGGACCAGTTCATTTGCGTTGCTGACCGTTGGACTGGATTGTATACTGTTAGCAGTAATAGTTTATCTTATTGATTTTCTCGGGCTGAAAAAAAGCACTCATTTCTTTCTCATAACAGGCAAAAATCCATTGCTGATTTACCTGTTGAGTGAACTCGGAGTTACAGTAATGTTTCTGATTACCATTGGAAACGAATCACTTTTCAGATGGCTTTACAGTCATGTTTTTGTACATGCCGGTGATTATTTCGGAGCGTTTCTATTCTCCGTTTGGTGGATGCTGACTTGTTGGTTTGTAGGGTATTTATTGGACAGAAAGAAGATTTACATCAAAATCTGATTACTCTTCCAACATTGCCTTGTGGTATTTTTCAAATAAATGGTTTGCCTCTTTAACTGCATCGCCTTGTTCAGTAGAAGGGAAAACATCCGTTGCATTGTCTACCCAGCTTTGTTCGAACGTTTTGCACCACTGGCTAAATGCTTTTTCCTCCATGGGCTTACCGGTGGAAATGGATTCTTCAAGCCTGCGGATAAATTCCTTCCAGCGGGGTAAATAATAGCTGCCTATCAATCCATTCCACTGACGATTAGAGTAATCATCAAGACCTCCACCGGCTTTATGCCAGGTAGTAATTATTTCACGGGCATCGCGTTCATAATACGCTTTTTCAGCCGTTGAATTTCCCCAACTCCGCGCATCCACCAACCATTTTCCCAATAAAAATTCGTGTCGTGTAGCCAGCAAACTATCGATTTCAAGTCCCAGTTGAATGAATTGATTAGCATACAACTTAAAGGTTGAGAGATTGTGCTTATTATAGGCATCAATCATTTTACTGTAAAGAACCTGACCATAATTTCCTAAAGCCTGACGGGAAAGATTTACTACATCAAACCGATAGGAATCCGAAAATTTTGAAGGAGTCTGAGCCTGAAACATTAAGTTTAGTGCATTCACTAAGTCAGCATTACGGTAAGGGATTTTTGTATCTGTACTCCAGCTACGTTTTTTCAAATCGAGTACCGGTGAAACCTGAAATATCACACTGTGATTCCATATAGCTACTGCTGAGTCGACGAGTACTTTTTGACGCAGCATTATCCATGCATCGGTAACCGCAGCATCATTTCGTCCGGCTCGTCTATGTGCATAAGCTGAAATGAGCGAGTCTACCTGTACAGTTTCATCCATTCGCCAGGGCATATCCAACACTGTTTCATAAATACCGGGGTTGACATTCAGACCTTCGAGCGTAGAACCAACTCCAATGCAACCGGCATCATATGGTATTTGCTTCATTCGATTAATCACTTTATTATAGGGTGCTACCAAATGCGTATTTCCTCCAAAATTGCCAAGATAACACCATATAAACGGCGCACCCTGAAACATATCCGATTTTCGGAAATACTCCTGCTCCTCACACACGTAATCCAGAAAAACCAACTTTCCTTTTGGAACAGCATGAACCATTGCAGCCAGTCGGGGCTGAGTCCAGTGCTCTGAATCATAATAAAACGTCCAGGACATTTGATACCAGACAGCCTGTTTATCGGTAGCCGACATGGTTTCATAAATGGTTTTACCCACTTTAGCCAGATAATCGGGTTCCCAACTAGGTGGTGTGATTTCATTAAACGGATCAGCAGAATACAGATGGTCGGTGCCATATAATTTTTGCTGAACGCTTAGAAAGCGCTTCTGAATTTCGGCAAATAGAGGTTCAGTTGGGTCAAGAAAATACGTGGAATACTTCGCCTCCATCCCACCCCATCCGGGTTCAATGGCTGTAATTTTAGCCTGGGGAAAAAGCGTTTTCAATTGCTCAGGCACATGACCGGCAAAAGCGGAAAGAACAGGCTTCATTCCAAAAGAACGACAGCGTTCAAGAATCTGTTTTTGAAGCAAGCATTGTCCTTCGATGTACGAAAGTGGTAGCGATCCACCCCACTTGTCCATGTTAGCCATTCTGTGCCACGGAAGATGAGCCGGACCAGAAAAGTAATCTTTTATCTGACTATCAGTCATTCCAAACGATTTCCACACTTCCAGCCAGATAGCTTCCTGTCCGACCTGCATAAGCGGCCGATTGACTCCGTTCATGGCCATCCAATCTATAAAGCGTTGCCATTGTTCCCATTTCCAGTACGGAAAAGTATAGCCAAAAGTGCAGGTGTTATTGAAAAAACGTTCATGAGCTTTGCATACTCTGTGGCTTTTCCTGACCGGCAATGGTAATTTTCCGGTAATAGCAAGCGGTTTATTTGCCTGCCAATCATAACTGAGAAAAACTACTTCCTTCAGATACGTATTAAAAGCCATAGCAAGTGAAACAGCACTGTTTCCCGACAATATTATTTTGCCTTTACCTGAACTAACTTCAAATACATCCAGTCCGTTTTCAGCAGATATCACTTTAAGCTGAAATTCTTGACTATGTCCCGGAAGAACACGTTGAATCAATGCCCCGGACTCAAAAACCACAGACGACTTAGCAGCAATTATGCTGACAAAAAAGAGTGAAATAGCTAACAATGAGCCGATTTTTTTCATATCAAATAAGAAATGAAACAAAAATACATTTTTTCAAAATAATCAGGAATAAAATTTGTTATATTAACTTAAACCATTATCTTTGTCAACATTAATTAATCCACTTTAAAATCAAACAAAAATGAAAAAATTAATTTTAGTATCTATTATTTTTCTTGGTTTGGCAGCATCAAATGCAAATGCACAAAAGTACAGTGAAAACAAATTAAAGTATGATCCCCATATGTATACACAACAATATGGTGATCCGTATAATCCAGCCTTAAGTGGTGTTTGTTCATGGTTTATTCCTGGTTTAGGACAAATGATAAGTGGAGAGACAGGGCGTGGGCTGGCATTTTTTGGAGGATACGTTGCATGTGGCGCTGTATGCATGGTCGGTATGGTAAGCGCAACTATTTCTGGAATAAATGAATATATATATCCATATGGGTCTGGTTATGTGTATACCAGTGTTCCAAAAGCGGGTGGAGGTCTCATTTTGGTCGGAATGTTAGGAATGGTTGCAGTAGATATTTGGTCTATTGTTGATGCGGTGAATGTAGCCAAGGTTAATAATATGTATATACAGAGTTTGCGTAAAAGTTCTTCTGTCAACATTGAAGTGGCACCATTTACCTCGCAAATTTCGGTAAATAATAAAATTGAGACTCCGGTTGGACTGAGCCTGAGGGTTACATTTTGATTTTAAAAGATGTATAATGAAAAAATCCAGTGTCGGTTGGCATTGGATTTTTTTTAAAATTTATCTGTAAGAAATTTTGCCACATTAACTTAAACTATTATCTTTGCAAGCAATAATTAATTCACATTAAAATCAAACAGAAATGAAAAAAATAATTTTAGTATCTATTATCTTTCTTGGTTTGGCAGCATCAAATGCAAATGCACAAAAGTACAGTGAAAACAAATTAAAGTATGATCCCCATATGTATACACAACAATATGGTGATCCGTATAATCCAGCCTTAAGTGGTGTTTGTTCCTTTTTCATCCCTGGATTAGGACAAATGATTTCGGGCGAAGTGGGGCGTGGGCTTGGATTTTTAGGTGGTTCGGCGGCATGTGGATTGGTTGGTTCTGTTGGATATGGAATACTAGTGACCAATGCATACAATGGTAATAGTTCAGCGGCTGAAGCAGGCTTAAGTTTAATGCTTGTGGGGTTTACAGCAATGACAGTAGTCGATATCTGGTCTATTGTGGATGCAGTGAATGTAGCCAAAGTCAATAATATGTATATCCAGAATTTGCGTAAAAGTTCTTCAGTCAACATTGAAGTGGCACCTTTTACTTCGCCAATTTCCGTAAACAATAAGAATGTCACACCGTTAGGATTGAGCCTACGGATAACCTATTGATTTTGCTGATATAATTGAATAAAAAATCCGGTGTCGGTTGGACATCGGATTTTTTTTTCATATTGAGATACGAAATAACTATAACTTCTTATTTTGATTTAAATAACTATCTATCGACTTATTCTTGATGATTAGTGCATTGCGTAGAGGTTTGAAATTGATTGAAGATCTGAACAACTCACGCTTAACAGGAGCTGATTTCGCCGGGCTGGCCGACAAGCCCGATATTTGACTGATGGCTTTGCTCAATAATCCTTCCCGCGTATCGCCTAACAAATAAGAATAATCATCCTCAATTCGATAATCCGGAACAAATCCATTGCTGAAATCACTTTTATGGTCGCAGTTATAAACTTTCATAATGATAGGCATAAACGCCCAATGATTCTTTGTATTTTGATCATCATACACCAAAGTAGAACCAACGTTTTTACCCACGGTGGTGTCACCGATAAGTACACAAGGGAAAAATGGTTTCAGACCATTAATTACCATTTCACTAGCCGAAGCAGTGCCGCTGCCGGTCAAGAAGAAAATCCGGTGCAGGTTATTTCCAATATTTTGTATCGGATATGAAGCTGTGGCAGGAACAGTAACATCGATGCTGGTAACAAAATTTGTAACAAAGGGATTATCATTATACTTGCTTTTATATTCATTACTATTGAAATATTCCGTAAGTATTTGGTTATATTCGGTATAAGTAAAAATTTTGTCGGCACTAACACTCGGCACTAACATGCTGGACAAATGAACTGCCGATGAAATCTTACCACCATGATTATAACGCAAATCCAGAATAAGTTCGGAAATATTCTGCTGTTTAAACTGTCCAAAAACGGTATTGAGTTCCAAATCATATTTCAGAGATTCATCCCCTATATCGTTCGAAAAAAAATTGTAAACCAAATAACCCACTTTTTTGCCATTAACAATGTATACTGTATCCATGTAGACCGGATCTTCCTGGTAATTGACTGCTTTAGTTACTGTTACAGCTGCTTTATCGGTAAAGAATCCATTCTGAAGCGTTGAGAAAGTGATGCTCGAACTTGCCGAATTATCAAACATGTAATTTACTACAGTTGAGTAATTTGCAGTAGTAATTTGCTGACCATTTATTTTCCGAAATATATCACCACGTTTAATTCCCATGGCGGCGGCAGGAGTTCCCCACTTTACATAACTCACTTCACCCAGCACGTTGTTATTATTCTTACTTTCAAAATAAAGCTGAAATTCAAAACCAATTTCGGCAGCACTCACCCCGTTAAGCTGATTCAGAATATCCTGATAACTTTCAAATATGGCTGAAAACCGATCATCTTTATATTTCAGTGTTTTGAAATATTCGGCCGGATTGTCGTGCGAATTACTGGCAGCCGGCAAAGTCGTATTCCAGTAGTATAACTGACTCATGTTCTGATAAATCCAACTGTCTACATACTTGTTCATTACCTGAGTATCAGTCAATGGACCATCCGGGTTACATCCCAACAGTAATACACTTACACACAAAAATAAAAGGAGTCGTTTCATTGAGTTCATATTTTGATTTTTACGTTACTGATATTGGTTTAAATACAATCTTACTAATATATCCATGGCAATAAGCGATAAGATTTCTTCATATAGGAAGTATACACATCGCCAAATTGCTCAGTCAGTACTTTTTCCTCCACATTTATCCGTACTATCATCGAATAAGTTACCAACACACAAATTACCAGTAGGCTTATCGCATTATTCAGTGATATGCCAAATCCGACAAACGAAATAACCGAACCCAGATAAGATGGATGACGCACCAACTTATAAATACCATCGGTTTTGAGTGTATGACCCGAACGGATGGTTACATCGACTGTGAAAAACCTACCCAACGACGCAATGGCATAAAACCGGATTATCATACCCAATACTATGATGCCAAGACCATAGTATGAAATAAATGAGTTTTCGATGAGAGGTATACGGATAAAGATAGCCGACAATATGCCTAAGGTGTTAGCTACCCCGATAGAAATCCAAATAGTACTCAATGACCGCCTGTCCTGATTTTTCTTATCGTCTGAACCCGAACGCAACAAGCGGTTAAGCAGTATTTCGGACAGAAACCAGACTGCCCATACCATGTAAAAGAGTATCATATATCTGACATTTTAAATGTATAGCTTCGATTTTGTATGAGTATGTTGATCTGCGCTTTATCTTCTGCGGGTATTAATAATCAGTGCCGCAATAGCACCCGGCACCCAACCTGCCAGAGTGAGCAATGTAACCAGCAATACCGACCCACATCCTTTATCCAATATCGATAACGGTGGAAACAAAATGCATAAAAGTACTCTCCAAATTGACATAGGGATTATATTTAAAATTTGACAAGGCAGATTACATTCAATTGAGCTGTCTATTTTTTAATTCATCATACTTTTTATCAGATAAATCAATGTCGGATCGTTGGTATCAATTGCCGTGCTATTTGTATCAGTTTGGGTTTCATTGATATTAAAACTGCCATCCAATTGTTTACCGAAGGTTTTGATAACCCGGTAAGATTCGTCTTTCACAATCACATTCCCTAAAATATCTTTCTCGCACGAGCCAATTCGCTGACCGGTTCCATCATGAATAATAATATTGCCCATAATGTCCTTTTCATACCTGCGGATTACCTGAAAATTCGCATCTTTTACTATGATATTACCGAAAATATCCTTTTCGATAGAGCCCGAGGGCATATAATTACTGTCGCGTACAACAATATTACCCAGAATGTCTTTTTCATACGACTTTACAGGCATGTGATTGGCATTTTTTATAACAGTGTTTCCCATAATATCTTTTTCTATGTAGTAAAGCGGCATATAATGGTTGTCTTTCACCACTATATCCCCGTTAATACCCTTTTCGTATATTCGCTCTATTTGCCCGAACTTATCCTTTACGACCCGGTTTCCAAATATATCTTTGGAAATGGATCGTACAGTACTCCCATATTTATCGGTCATAATGGTATCGCCGGCAGCATTAGTGCTGTAATTCAGCGTTTCGGATTGACCAAATACAGCAATTGTTGATAATGTGCAGAAAATCAGCGATAATATAAATGATTTGGTCATGGTATAGGATTTTAAATAGATAGTGTTTTCAGATTGTTTTTCTGCCCACAAATATAATTTAAAGTTTCGGACAATTAACTGAATTTATCAAGTATTTTTCACCTAATTGCAGTAACGACAGAACTCCCACAGGAATTCAGCCGTTTTTTTCGTATTGGTGATTAAAACCCTATCTCCATCTAATATGTACCATACGTAAAGGGTCTCGCGGCACGTTCCACTCCAAAGACATGTAACGTAATTTACGTAACCAGTAATTCACTTCATTCTTTTTAAATGGATTTCAAGAAAATGTGATTGAATGGCTGTTTTGTATATCTATTCAGTTTTGTGTTTCTGGAATTATGATGAGTGCATTATTGAGGTGTTAAAAATAAAGGGTTATTGTTCTCATTGTTTATAAGTTACAGCGATTTTAAAATGGTTTGAAATGCATTGTTCATTTTTATAGTATTAGTCCGAATTATATTCGATGCATTGTTCATTTTATTAGTTTTAGTGTGTCGGAACTATAAAAGCACTTTTCATTTCATTGGTTATGGTGTGTCGGAAGTATAAAAGCATAGTTCATGTTGGTGGTTTTGTTGTGTTGGAAGTATAAATGCATAGTTCATTTCATCGGTTTTGGTTGTGATTTTCAGTGAATGCATCCCGAAGGGCTAAAATTTCAATAACCATGTGCAAGTGTAACGAACCAAAACCCAGTGCAGGGAGTTGATAATATCGAATAAAACGACCCCGAAACGGGTCGAACTATCCGAAAATTGTTCAACCCCAATTGACCGTTGATTCGGGGTTGTAGTGCTATTGGTTCATTACCCCGCATTTCGTACGAGAGTCAAGCAGGAAACCGAGCGGAAACATAGTTACACATCGAATTTATTATGATTAGCCAATAAATGAATAATACAAACTAATTCTTGTGTGTACATAAATTCACATCTATTAAAGGGGGTGGCTCTCTCCTGAATGACAATCAGTATTTTATATACAAAAAAAACAGTGAGAATATCACTGTTTTTGTAATCTGTTGGTGTAATAGTTATTAAAATATTTTATAACCTATTGTTATCGAAAAGTTGGCTAAAACATCATTGAATTTTGAATTTGTAGGTGGATTATACCCATCTAAATCATCTGAAAACGCATATTGTATTCCGGCTTCAGCTCCAATGGTCAATCCATTTCTAAACTCATACTGATATCCAATACCTGCGGGAAGAATGCCAGAGATTGAGCTTGGAACATCTGTTTTCAGAACTGTGAAATTGGCTACACTCGGGTTTGATACATTAGCACTCAGTGCTCCTATACCTAAAAAAGCATATATTGAGTTTGGCGTTTGAAGTCTGAATTTTTCGCCAAATCTAAGGGTATATTCTGCCCTAAATGTAAGCTCCAATATATCGGAAGTATAAGAGTAAAAAGGGCTATGATATTTAGTCTTTGTATCAGCTCCTGCATAGTTCCCGTAAATTAAATTAATTCTGTATCCAAAGTTTTCGGGAAATACTTGTTTGAAACCCACAGAAGTACTCCAGTTATTTCCATTTAATATTGATTTATCAAATAATGGACCATAAGTATCTGCAGAACAATAAGCCGGACCAGCAGAGAATATTAAATAACCACCGGCATCATACCGCTGACTACTTATCAAACCACTCCTTTGAGCATTCAGTCCATGAAAGAACAAACTCAAAAGAGTAAATAATATCAGAGTTTTTTTCATCTGGTTCTGTAACTTGCTTATCCTGAAAAAATTTTATGCAAAAATACTAACAATTATTTAATAATAGTGTTTAATCTACACACAAAATACTACAAAAAAGAATTTATTTTAATACCTGAAACTGCTGCCCCCAAGAAATTCTCTTAAGAGCGATGTTGGTGGAATTTCCCGATCATGGATTGGCACAAAATAATTTAAAAATTTTACAAGTCGATGGGCTTCAGTGTATTCGTCACAATACTTTGGTACTTCTGCCAAAATTGGTTCTGCATGTTTTTTCAGTACTGCCAATTCAAATAAAAGTGCTGAATTAAACATTACATCTGCTTCTTCCTGAAATGGAAAAATCCATTTTTCCTCTCCACGACGTACACTTGGCCAACGGGCAATAGTTTCGCGGGCAGAATAATTACGGAAACGATAATCACGGATAATTCGTCTGAGCAAGCGTGTATCGGTTGTAGGAATCCAATTATGATTATCGATAGAAATAGTGGTAAGTGCCGAAACATAAATTTTAAAAGTGGTATCTCCGGGAATGTCAGGAATTAAATCAGGATTTAGTGCATGTATTCCTTCCATTATCAGTATGCTGTCTTCTTCCAGCTTCAGCTTTTCTCCTTTAAAATATCTTCTACCATCTTCGAAGTTGAAAAATGGAATTTCAATTTCTTCACCGTTAAGTAATTGTTTCAGATTCTGATTAAACAACGCCAAATCGAGTGCATGTAAATGTTCAAAATCCCACTCGCCATGTTCATCCAATGGAGTTTCGTCACGGTTTACGAAATAATTATCCAGCGATAGAATAACAGGTTTTAATCCGCTCACCACCAACTGAATAGAAAGACGCTTGCTGAAAGTGGTTTTGCCTGAAGATGATGGTCCTGATACCAACACAAAACGCACTTTTTCAGCACGCTGCGAAATCATATCGGCAATAATGGCCACTTTCTTTTCGTGAAGTGCTTCAGAAACTTTAATCAGATTGAAGGTTTGATTATTTTGGCAGGCAACATTGAAATCGCCTACATTATTCAAATTCATAATCTTATTCCAACCCACATATTCTTTAAAAATATCAAACATTTTGGGGAATAATACAACTTCTTCCAACTCAATCGGATTGTCACGACTTGGAATCTGAAGTAAAAGTCCATCGTAATATTGAATTAGATCAAATATACCCAAGTAATCGGTCGAAGGCAATAATACTCCGTTATAATAATCAATAAAATCGTCGATGCGGAAAAAGCGAAAATACGGATTCCCAAGTGTTTCAAATAAGGCTGTTTTATCTTTTTGATTTGCCTTCTTAACAAATAACTCTTTAACCACTCTGGTCTGTTTCTCTTCACAAACAATTCGTTTTCCGTCCGAAATAATTTGATTTACCCGTTCTTTTATCCGGTTAATTACATCTAAATCTATTGGTTGCCCCAAATTATCAAGCTGACAATAATATCCTTTTGAGATGGGGTGTTCGATTCTAAGTGTAGCTTGTGGAAAAAGTTCAGAAACTGCTTTGGCCAACACCATGCTAAGTGTGCGCACATAAACCCGCATGCCCGAAGGTGAACTCATATCAATAAATTCAATATCCTTAGGCTTATAAACCATAAAGTTCAGATCTTCAACCTTATAATTTACACGCGCTGCCATGACCGGAAATTTCAACTCAATTTTTAAATCCTCATAAATTTCAATCAATGAAATACCTAACGGATAAACATGATATGATTTTGTGTTTTTGCAATAAATGGTAACTTCTTTCTCCATGTCGGTGAAACTGATTAATGGTATTTCGTATATTTTTGGCGTAAAATTACATTATTTTTTTTAATGTTTTTATTTGAGGGTGTCTAAATTTTGAATTACATTTGCAACTCATTTTTCAATAACGTAAGAATCAGTAATAAATTTCTTCTTATGTTGAATATTGAGTCTCAATTAACTGCTTGAATCTATGAATCTATTTAACGTATACCCACTTTTCGATATAGAAATAACCAAAGGAATTGGTTGCAGAATTACTGACAATCAGGGAATTGAATATCTTGATTTGTATGGTGGACATGCTGTAATTTCTATCGGACATTCACACCCATACTACGTCCAGAAACTAACCCAACAACTTGAGAATCTGGTATTTTACTCTAATTCAGTTCAAAATAAACTTCAGGTTGAACTGGCAAAAAAGTTGGGACAACTATCCGGTTACGATGATTATTCCCTGTTTTTGGTTAGTTCGGGTGCTGAGGCAAACGAAAACGCACTTAAATTAGCGTCGTTTCATACAGGTCGACGAAAAGTGGTAGCTTTTAATAAAAGTTTTCACGGTCGCACTTCCGCAGCTGTGCGTGTTACTGATAACCCCAAAATTGTTGCTCCTATTAATGAAGGTTTCGATGTTGAATTTCCGGAACTAAATGATATCGATTCTGTTCGCAAAATACTGAAAAACAAGGATGTGTGTGCTGTAATAATTGAAGGTATTCAGGGAGTTGGCGGGATTCGCCTTCCTGAAGTTGAGTTTCTGAAAGAATTAAGTGCCGAATGTAAAGCTACCGGAACGATGCTGATTCTCGACGAAGTTCAATCTGGTTATGGTCGCAGTGGGAAGTTTTTTGCACATCAATATGCCGGTATTCGCCCGGATTTAATCACGGTTGCCAAAGGCATGGGAAATGGTTTTCCTATCGGTGGTGTGTTGATTAGCCCTATATTTGAAGCATCTCACGGGTTATTGGGCACTACATTTGGTGGAAGTCATCTGGCTTGTACGGCTGCCATTGCTGTTCTCGACATTATCAAAGCCGAACAATTGATGGTCAATGCCGAGAAAATAGGACAATACCTGATTACTGAACTGAAAAAAATTACGCAGATTAAAGAAGTCAGAGGAATGGGATTGATGATTGGGATGGAATTCGAAAAACCCGTGAAAGAAATTCGGAACAAATTACTTTTTGAGAAAAAAATATTTACAGGAGCAAGCGGAACAAATACAATTCGCTTACTTCCTCCATTATGCTTATCAAAGCAGGATGCCAATTTATTCCTGACAAACTTTAAAGAAATCATCCAATCTACTTTAGCGGATTGATTTTCAACCATTTTATTATGAAACAGTTCTATCTTCTTGTTCTTTGTCTGATTATTTCCACACAACTATGGGGACAAGAATCTGTTATTCAAAATAAAATTACACTCAATTCGGGCGAGATGTATATTGGTGAGATTATTGTCAAAACAACTGAAATGGTCATGATAAAGGCTGCCGGTGGCAAGCGATATCAATTTCAACTTTCGGATGTAAAAAAAATTGAGAGAATTTCGAATAATGATTATTCTGATAAACCCGATAAAAGTGAAATACTTGCTTCTGGTAAAGATGCTGTTTTCTGTGGAAATATTGAACTTACCGGAGGCATTGCTAACACTCCAAACTCCTTTAAAACAGCTCCGAACGCTGAAATATCAATGATTTTTGGAAACAAGAACGTTTCCGGAAAGGATATTTTTATAGGAATTGGTGCTGGTTATAGCATGATTTTCTTAGCTTCAACTACCAATCCTATTAATTATTTACCGGTTTTTATTCGCTTACAAAGCACCTTGAATAAAGCCCGAACAGCACCGTTTATTGGTATAGATGCAGGTTATAGCTTTGGTTTGAGTTCAGGCTTTGGTGGTGGTCCTGCCATCAAAGTTTCAGTGGGTGTTACGCATAAAACAGGCTTTAAATCTGACATTTACGCCGGTCTGTTTGGTAGTCTGACATCCATCTCTGCTAGAATAACTGAAACAAATGAGTTGGGAACTTTTAGCTACAATGGAAATACTTCCATGACAAACTTTGGGTTGAAATTCGGATTTCATTTCTGAAAATCACACACTTCTTTAATGCATTGCTGAATCGGTTTGAATTCAAATCCCAGTGCCTGTTCGATTTTCTGACTTGAATAAAACTCCCTATTTATAGCCGATTTTGCTGTGCCAACATCAATCAGCGGATTAAAATTGAATAATTTTCCAATAATTTCCGATAAATATCCAATACTCAACATCGTTCTTTTTCCAATTCCAATAAACGGTCGACGCTTGCTAAAACCGTCAGCCATCCAACTCAAAACGTCTCTATTGGAACAATTTTCGCCAACCAACACAAACCTTTCTCCTGAAATTTCCGATTTGACAAGTTGTATCATTGCCTTCACAACATCCTGAACATCAATATATCCACTTCCTCCGTTGGTATAAAACATCAACCCTTTTTGTACCTGATAAAATAGTTGGGAGCTGCCTATATTTTGTCCCGAAACGCCCAGAATTACGCCCGGATTTACAATCACTGCATTCAGTCCTTTTTGTATTCCTTTCCATACTTCCTGTTCTGAATAATACTTGCTTTTCGAATACAACGATTGATCAATCGAATCTATCCACACACCATTTTCATCAATAATTTCTGAATGTATTGTTTTTCCACAAGCAGCAATTGAACTTACAAAACACAACTTTTTAATGTCCTTTTCAAGAGCAGCCTGAACCACATTTAGGGTTCCGGTTACATTGGTATCTAGCAAAGAACTCTCCGAATTTCCCAGCGAAACGACCGCAGCACAATGATAAACAATATCGACTCCATTCATAGCTTCGGAAATAGAGCTAAAATTGAGTAAGTCGGCTATTTTCCAGTCGATTCTATCTAAAAATACATCCGGATTCGTTGTATAAAAACTGAATATCGTCCGAAGTGGTCCAAGATTGCTTGTTGAACGTCGAATGGCCGACACACGCTCATTTTCCTGCAACAAATGCCACAATAAATGACCACCAACCAATCCGGTAGCTCCTGTTACCAATATCATTTTATCATTTTTTGAATTTAACCTCAAAAATACGGAAAGAAAACTGTATTTTTGCACTAATTTTGGTCAAAAAGATTAATTTTCTTAGAATATCAATGCAAACCATTTGTGTTTATTGTGCCGCAAGCACTCAGATAAAACCTGAATATTTTGAAGCAACTGCCCGATTGGGAAAGATTTTTGCGCAAGCAAATCTTTCGGTAGTGTTCGGTGGTGGCTCTTCGGGATTAATGGGACAGTTGGCCGATAGTATGTTAGCTGAAAATGGAAAAATCACAGGGATTATTCCCCGTTTCATGTGCGACGAAGACTGGCATCATACGGAACTTACCGAGTTAATAGTGGTGGAAACCATGCACGAACGAAAAGCGTTGATGGCCGAAATGGCCGATGCTATTGTGGCTTTGCCTGGCGGATGTGGAACGCTCGAAGAATTGTTGGAAGCAATCACATGGAAACAATTGGGCATTGTAAGCAAACCCATTGTGATTGTGAATATAAACGGATATTACGATGCGATGATTGAAATGCTTCAGCGCGCTGTTGACGAAAAGTTTATGCGCGATGTTCATAAAAATATGTGGGAAGTTGTACAAACGCCCGAAGAAGTGTTGAGTGCAATTGAAAATTCCTCTAGTTGGGATTCTACTGCACGAAGTTTTGCGGCAATTTAATTAACTATGGTTCAACCTGATACACTACGATTTCTAAACGACAGTTCGAAAGTTTTGCCTGATTCATTGGCAAAATTAGATTCGATTGCAGCAGCTGATTCCATCCAGTTGGCTGATTCATTGAAAGCAATTGCCAAAATTCCGCATGGGTTTGTTGGTATTTCGCATCCGTCGTTGCCTCAAACCGAAAGTTGGGTATTCATTATACTGGTGCTGCTTTTTTTCTTGTTTGTTTATTCTATCAGTCAGTCTGTAGGTTTAATTTCCGATACAATTAAAAACTTCTTTCAGGTCAAAGATCGCTCCAGTATCTTTAGCAAAGCCACTGTAAATGATACCCGTTTCAGATTCTTTTTGATTATTTTTGCTATTGGGTCAATTAGTTTCTATGCCTATCTCCTGCTTCATAATCCAGCTATAGCATTCTCAATCAAAGAATTCAGTCTCATTTTGCTGACAACAGGTTTGTTTTTTGGTATCAAATCTTTGGTTTTTGATTTAATTGGTTATGTATTCTTAAACACAAGCAACCTAAAAATGGCGAAAGAAGCTTATTTTAACGTTGTTTCATTTTGGGGAGTTTGCCTGTTTCCAATTCTGATTTTGCAAATTTATATTCCTCACAATTTTGTCGATATTACTCAGATATTGAGTCTGATTGTAAGTGTTAGTGCAGGTTTGCTTATTATCATCAAACTATTTCAAATATTTTTCCAAAAAATACTAGCTTCGTTTTATATATTATTGTATCTTTGCACCCTCGAAATTTTACCCTTAATTATTTTGTTTAGGGTGTATAAATTAATAGTTTAGTGTATTTATTTTTAAAACATTACCGCTTTGAAAATCAAGAAGATACTCGTATCACAACCCCAACCAACAACCGAAAAATCACCCTATTTTGACATCAGCGAAAAGTACAATGTCAAAATTGATTTTCGTCCGTTTATCAAGGTTGAGCCGATTTTAGCCAAAGAGTTCAGAACTCAACGCATAAATATTTTAGACCATACGGCTATTATTTTTAATGCACGGCACGGTATTGACCATTTTTTCAGACTGTGCGAAGAAATGCGTGTTACCATCCCTGAAACAATGAAGTACTTCTGTGTTTCTGAGAGTGTTGCATTGTATTTGCAGCGTTATATCCATTATCGCAAACGTAAAGTGTTCTATGGTGCATCAGGCAAATTACCTGATTTGGTGACCATTATGAACAAACATGCGGAGGAAAAATACCTGTTAATCACATCGGATGTTCAGAATGAAGATACTATGGCAACGCTTGAAAAAGCGAAGATTAGCTACAATAAAGCCACCATGTACAAAACCGTGAGTAACGATTTTGGTCCGGATGAAGAATTCAATTACGACATGTTGTTGTTTTTCAGTCCAATGGGAATAGCTTCATTGCTTAAAAACTTTCCTGATTTCGTTCAGGGAGATATTCAGATTGCTTGTTTCGGAGCAACAACTGCACAAGCTGTTCACGAAGCCGGTCTGAGACTTGATCTGGAAGTTCCCCAACCCGGATTTCCTTCAATGACAGGTGCTTTGGAAAATTTCATGAAAGAATATACCAAGAAACAAAAAAAATAAACCGATTCATAATTTTTGAGCTATCCCAAAAGTGTCGAAGAAATTCAGTACTTTTGGGATAGTTTATTTTTACAACCAATGAAACACCCGAATTCATTCTCAAAAGCAGAACATTTATGCGGCGAAAAACGTATCACCCGGGTTTTTACTCAGGGCGAAGCATTTATCTGCTATCCGCTCAGGGTGGTGTTTCTGATTGAACCTAAAATGGACGATGAACCGGCAAGTGTATTGGTTGGAGTGCCTAAAAAACGCTTTAAACGTGCCAACAAACGCAACCGACTGAAACGGTTGATGCGCGAAACTTACAGACTGAACAAACAGGAAATGATTGGGGCTTTGAACGAAAAACAGCTGCAGATTCATTTGGCATTTAATTACGTGGCCGACGAGGAACTTGATTTTAGTTCTATCGAAAAGAAAATGAAAACAGCGCTTCAGAAATTACATACTAAAATTGAAACTTTTTGAACAGCTAATTTGTTGATTTATAAATGAGTTGATAATGAAAAAAATACTTCGATTACTGTTTTTACTTCCTGTTTATTTTTACCGTTACAGCATTTCACCCTTACTTCCTTCGAGCTGTCGGTACACACCAACCTGTTCGCAATATACAATTGAAGCAGTTAAAAAACATGGAGTAATTAAAGGTGGATGGCTATCGATTAAACGGATTGCAAGTTGTCATCCCTGGGGTGGAAGTGGATTCGATCCGGTTCCATAGCAAACTTTTCTACGAGCTCATTATCTTAAAACACTTAAAATGCAACCTTTTTTATCAAATAAAACATACCTTTGCTGAACTGCATAATTTTTGAATACTTATAGAAGTTGAAAGATATCATTAAATACATTGCACTTTATCCGCTTTCTATTCTTTATGGAATAGTGACCGGAATTCGCAATTGGTTGTTCGATCAGGGAATACTGAAAACGACAAGTTTTGATATTCCCATCATAAGTGTCGGCAATTTAGCGGTTGGTGGAACTGGTAAAACACCTCATACCGAACTAATTATACGCATTTTACAGACAGATTGGAAAATAGCCATGCTAAGTCGTGGTTACAAGCGTGAAACTTCTGATTTCTATTTTGCAGATGAAAACAGTAATAGCCGAAAAATCGGAGATGAACCTTATCAGATTCATAAGAAATTTCCCGAAATATCAGTTGCTGTAGATGAGAAGCGGGTACCCGGTGTAAAAAAACTGCTTGAAATTGATCCAAAATTACAGGTTGTGATACTCGACGATGCATTTCAACACCGGTATATTTATGCAGGACTTTCTGTTTTACTAACCGACTTTTCAAACCTTTATAGCGATGACTTCCCGCTTCCGGCTGGAAATTTACGGGAATGGAGAAGTGGAAGCAGACGCGCAGATATGATAGTTGTGACAAAATGTCCGGCAAATTTGAAACCGATTGAGATGCGCATAATAGAAAGCAATCTGAAACCGGAAAATAATCAATCGCTTTTTTTCTCAAGCTATGTTTATGATGAAATCATACCAGTTTTCCCTGATTCTGAACCGGAAAACTGGACATTTAAAACAATAAAGGAAGCCAAAGCAGGCGTTTTGCTGGTTGCCGGAATTGTGTCGCCTGAACCGATAATTGAGCAGATAAAGAAGTATACAACTAACGTTACTTCTGTATTTTTCGATGATCACCACTTTTTTCAATCAAAAGATTACAGCCAGATTATGAGCAAATTTGAGGCTTTCAAATCGGGCGAAAAAATAATTCTGACTACTGAAAAAGATGCAGCACGCATGATTTCAGATAAAAAATTTCCGGAATTTTTAAAATCCCGGACCTTCGCCTTACCAATCAAGGTAGAGATATTAAACAAACAAGAACCATTATTTATTCAAAAAATTAAAAATTATGTTGTTGAAAATTCAAGAAACCGCTGATTTCCTACGAACAAAAATTCCATCTAATCCTAAAACAGCCATTATTCTGGGCACCGGATTAGGCAATCTGGTTACTCAAATCACTGACAAAACAGAGATTCCATACGAAATTATACCCAACTTCCCTGTTTCAACCGTTGAAGGTCATAGCGGAAAGCTAATTGTAGGCAAGCTTGGTAATGTTGACGTGTTGGCTATGCAAGGGCGGTTTCATTATTACGAAGGCTATGATATGAAGGCCGTTACTTTTCCGGTTAGGGTAATGAAAGCACTTGCAATTGAAACTCTGTTGGTTTCAAATGCTTCGGGTGGTGTACATCCCGATTTCGAAATAGGTGATTTAATGATTATTACAGATCATATCAACCTATTCCCTGAACATCCATTGCGTGGTAAAAATTACGCTGAATTAGGTCCGCGTTTCCCTGATATGAGCGAAGCTTATTCGAAAGAACTGATTGCAAAAGCCAAACGCATTGCTGCTGAAAACAACATTCGGGTGGTGGAAGGTGTATACGTTGGAACTACAGGGCCAACCTTTGAAACACCGGCAGAATATCGTTATTTTCGTTCCATTGGTGGAGATGCCGTAGGAATGAGCACTGTGCCGGAAGTAATTGTTGCGAATCATGCCGGAATTAAATGTTTTGGAATTTCCATTGTAACCGATTTGGGTGTTCCGGGTAAGATTATTGAAGTGACTCACGAGGAAGTGCAACAAATCGGCAATTCGGTGCAGCCACTTATGACGCTGATAATGAAGGAACTGATTAATCAGGCTTAATTTGAAGTACTAATAAAAAGACCTGTCAGGAAATTCTCTGACAGGTCTTTTTCATTTTATCTGATTGAATTTCAATCTCTTTCGATATACGCCAACACTTCGCCTTTGCGCACAATTTCTCCTTGTTTCTTTTCGATGCCCACAACACGACCGTTGCAGAAACTTCCAATATGTTCCAAACCATAGTTGGTCTGAATGGTGCAAAGCGTGTCAAATTCCTTATATTGTTTGCCATGAACCGGTTCTACAGAGCCTTCATTGAAATCAAGCTCCCAAATTACACGACCGGTGGCATTCGAGACTACCGGTTCAGCATTTGGATATTTCATAGCACGTAAATCGGGAATCTGGATGTTTCCTGCAGAATATTTTTCTTTGATAGCTGCCTCCAGTTCAGCTTCAAAGCGCTTTTTCGCTTCACCCGATTTGTAGTCAATATATTGTTTTCCGTGCATTGCAAACTCAAACAATTCTTCGTCGTCCTTGCCTCTGACCCAGCCTTTTTCTTTCATTTCGGCAATGAATTTATCCAGCTCATTCGGGTAATTATCCTGAGGATTTCCTTCGAAAAATTCAAATTTATTCTTTTCGGCTAACGCAATAATTTCAGGATCAAGCGTTCCAGGAAGTTTTCCGGCTTTACCCAAAATCATGTCCCAACTATTTTTGTCAATCATGCTCCATCGTGGTTGACCTTTAACGAGGAACATAACGTTCATCAATGCAATATTTTTTACATATTGGCTGAATGGAGTTACCAGCGGTGGATTACCCAGTTTTGGCCAGATATATTTTACTTCGTCGAATAGCATTACCAACAACTCATCGGTGCTGAGTTCTTTTTTATTCACGTTTTTCAGGTATGAGTTGATTCCGGCATGAACACCTTTTAAATCGGCCATAAGCGAACCCATCATTCCACCCGGAAGTCCGCAACCAACGAGTAGCGAAGTCATGAATTTATTGCGTTCATCAATAAAGTAACCCAGGAAATCATCCACAAAACTCTGAGTCAGGCGACGTGCTTCCATATAGGCATTCATATTGATTTCAGGCACTTTGAAGCCAGCGTCTTTGAGCATAGCCTGAATGGTAATCACATCAGGATGAACCATACCCCACGAAAGTGGTTCCATAGCCACATCGAGATAGTCAATTC
>CAZTDH010000018.1:0-24292 GCA_964612615.1 uncultured Paludibacter sp.
AGTGTAGTTAACTAAATGTATTAGCACATAATTGCTAATTGCTTTTAACCTTTAACCTTTAACATCACCTCAATAGCTGTCAATTCTTCAGCGCTGAATTCAATACTCTTTAAACATTGAATTGAATCCGATAATTGCGAAGGTTTACTGGCGCCAATCAACACAGACGTAACGCGTTTGTCTTTCAGCAGCCATGCCAGCGCCATTTGAGCGAGCGACTGATTTCTATCTAAGGCAATATCATTCAGTGCTTTAATCTGGTTGATGCGTTCGGGCGTTATCATATCCGCTTTAAGGAAATGACCCACCGCAGCACGCGAATCGGCGGGAATTCCGTTCAGGTATTTATTGGTAAGCAAGCCTTGCGCCAAAGGTGAAAACGGAATGCAACCTACACCATATTGTTCCACCACATCCAGCAAACCACCTTCCACCCAACGTTCGAACATGGAGTATTTTGGCTGGTGAATGAGGCAGGGTGTGCCCATTTGTTTCAGCATTTCGAATGCTTTGGCAGCTTCGGGAGCACGATAATTAGACAAACCGACATACAACGCTTTGCCTTGACGTACAATTAAATCGAGTGCAGCCATGCTTTCTTCAAGCGGCGTTTCGGGGTCGGGACGATGGTGATAGAAAATATCCACATAGTCGAGCTTCATCCGTTTCAGACTTTGGTCAAGACTGGAGATAAGGTATTTCTTAGAACCCCAGTCGCCATAAGGACCGTCCCACATAGTATAACCTACTTTGGTGGAGATAATTATCTCGTCTCGATAGGCTTTGAAATCTTCGTGGAAGATGCGTCCGAAATTTGTTTCGGCACTTCCGGGAGGTGGCCCGTAATTATTGGCAAGGTCGAAATGGGTAATACCACTGTCGAATGCTAGATGCAGGATTCTGCGGTAGTTTTCCACCACATCCACATCACCAAAATTGTGCCACAAGCCCAAAGAAAGAGCCGAAAGTTTAATTCCACTGTTACCGCAACGACGGTAAATCATATCGTTGTAACGATTTGAATTTGCTTTATAAGTCATTTAAAGAATAATTTTCTTAGTAATTTTTGTTCCCTCCAAATCTAAGTTAATCAAATATACACCATGATTAATTTCTGACATTGAAACAGATTCTGAATAACCATTTATTGTTCCGCTTTTTACATGAATTCCGGTTGTAGTAAATACATTATAAAGCGCATTTAAACAATCACTCGAAACTGTAAAACTAGACGGATTTGATTTGAAATTCAGATGTAGATTTTTATTTTGAAGAGCAGTAGTAATTCCTGTTCCAACACTCTGATTGGTAGCCCATTCACCTTTTAGCAAGTAATTTTCCCATTCCTTTTTAGCTGAATTTATCCATGTTGGCAATGTCCCCAAACGCAAGGTTAGCTGTGCTTCATAAAGCGATTCTGGTGTTACAGCTTTTCCGTAACTCTCGAAAAGTCCCAAGGTTGATTGCACAAATGTGCTAGTTCCCTGCCATCCAATAATATTGGGTTTCACTATTTTCACAAAATTACCATAAGGCGGATTCAAATGGTTTTCCCAAAAGGCGATATTGTTGTATTTTCCAATTTCCTTGGTATTCCAATATGTAAAATCTTTTCCATGATTGGGACAAACCAAGGCATCACCACCATTACCTATATATTTACAGTTGCTGGCATCCACTAAGGTATAATAAGGATAGGAAGCATGGCTGTCGGGGCCGCTTCGTGTTCCTCCACGATAGCGCCAGAGTACTGTTGCAGAGGATGTGGCGGAAGGGCCTGGGCCGTGAAACTCTCCCGGAGAGGTAGCTGCATCGTCGATATAACCTAATAAAGTTCCATAACTACCGCCATTGTTCTCCACCGTAAAGTGCCCGGGATTCCCATCGAAACGTATAAACATAATGGAGCAGGCATAGCTATCTGACAAACCAATACCAGAGTTCATATCTGTAAAACGTAATCTCCTTAAAAAGGCATTCTCTGCCTTAGTCATACTAATACCAGACCAACCAGTATCGTGAATGTAATTCAAGTGATGAACAAACGTTTCATGGAAATTACCGTGAAACCAAAGGTCTTCAACCCCTAAACCCTGTGTTAAAGGCCTGGTTCTAATATTCCATGTATAAGAAGCCGTCATATTGATATTAATAGGCTCTACCAGTGAAATTACATTTCCGTTGATGCCCGATATTTTATGCTTTTCATTTATAGTAATACCACTATTGATGGTGGTAGTCCACTCGGGATAAGGAGTCAAACCTGCCAACAATTCGTTGTTCGCAATAGGTTGATTACTTAATACAATGTCAATCATGTCACCTACTTTAAATGCTGTGGCATTAACCACAGTAATTTGTTTATCACCTCTTTTGGCATCAAGTGCAAGTTGAGTTCTGATAGTACGACTTTGATAATAGGAAAACGTAAATAATGGGGGAGTGCAATACATGCAAGTAGTATCGGTAGGCACAAAGTGATTGTTAATAAATAATTCGGTTCCGCCCGTTCCACTTCCACTTCCACGTAATATAATATTTCCGCAAGGAATATTGATTCCAGCTGTTCTTCGGGTCAGCTCGTTCATCAAAAACTTTCCTTTTGGAAAAAATACGACACCACCGCCGGCAGCAACTGCTGCATTAATTGTTGTTTGTACTGCGTCGAAATCTTCTTTCCCATCATCTGGAATTGCACCGTAGTTTGTTACATTAAAAATTGGCAGGTTGACATTCGGAATGGAATCCGCACCCAATTTATAACCTGAGTATGAATAATCGGGCAATACAGCTGTTGCAGGATTGGTCTTAAATGCCGTATAACACGGAGCTTCGGTTTGGCCTTTTGTGTAAGTGCAAATCAACAATGCGAGAGAAAGAATTTTGATTTTTGTTTTCATTCTTTATTTCTTCTTTGCTTCAATTATCCATTTCGGCAATTTACCCAACCGCAGTTCCAGTTGTGCTTCGTAAAGCGATTCGGGCGTAACGGGTTTTCCCTGACTTTCATACAGTCCCAAATGTTTTTTTACAAATGAAATTTCGTCGCCGTACATTCCAATAATGTTGGGTTTTACTATTTTTACAAATTTACCGTAGAATTTATTTTGGTCAGAATCAGCATCGTTTATCACTTGTGGTTCCCAAAAATCAACATTTTCGTACTTGCCTATTTGTTTCATGTTCCAATAAGTCAGGTCTTTCATGTGATTGGGTAGCAATTCTGAATTACCACCGTTGCCAATGTATTTACAGGTGGAAGCATCCACCAGCGTACAATACGGCCATGAAGCATGAAAATCGGGACCACTGCGTGCTTGCCCTTTGTAGCGCCAGATTACGATGTTGCAACTGCTGTTGGCACTGCAGGGCCCGTGCCACATACCGGGTGCGTTGGTTGCATCAGTTACATTGGCAATTAATACGCCGTAACTATTGGTAGCGCTAATCATGGAATGACCCGGATTACCATCTAAGCGTATGTCAGTCATGGTGCAAGCATAGCCGTTTCCGATAGAAATGCCGGTACATATATCTGTCATCCTTATGCGGCGAATAAAGCCATTGGCCACTCGTCCCATGCTCAGGAATGTCCATCCTGCATCGTGAATAAAGTTTTTGTGGTGAACAATTATTTCATGAAAATTGCCGCGAAACCACATGTCTTCCACACCCAAACCTTCGGCTAGCACTATGCCTTCCACTTTCCAGTTATACGAAGCGGTGATATTAGTGCACAAGGGTTCGCAAAAAGTGAGTTCGTTCTCCTCAATTTTGGCAATTTTATGTTTTTCACTGATTTGAACGCCCTTTTCGTTGGTGGTTTTCCAGTTATTCCAAGTATCTAGATTAGCCAAAAACTCTTTATTGGCATCCGTGTTTTGCATTTTCAGCGTTACATAATCGCCCACTTTAAAGCTGGAAGCATTTTCAACCACTATTTTGGTATCACCACGTTTGGCATTATCAAGTATAACACTCTTGGCATTTGACCCTTTATAATAATTGAACGTAAACATTGCCGGAACCGTCCATTTTTTTTCGGGGTCTTTGGGCAACATAAATTGTTTCATGAAAATCTCTGTACCTTCATCTCCTGAGCCACTTCCACGAAGAATGATATTGGGTTTTGAAATGACAATTCCATCGCGGCGACCCTCTTTTTCGTTGATTAAAAAACGGCCTTTTGGAAAGAAAACGATGCCACCTCCGGCAGCTTCTGCGGCTTTAATGGCTGCCTGAACGCCATCAAAATCTTCGAGCGTGTCGTTGGGTATAGCGCCATATTTGCTCACATCAAAGATTTTTCCTTTTACATCGGGAATGCCTTCGGCGCCCATTTTATAACCTGCCCACGAATAATCGGGCAATACTGCTGTAGCTGGATTTTTTTTGAATGCTTCGAATGCAGCAGATTTGTTTGTTTGCGCATAACTGGAAAAAACGCTACTTACTAAAATGGCTAAAATAATTGTTTTGAGTTTGTTCATTTCTGTATTAAAATTTGATTATTTATTTTAAAGTATTTTTCACACAACAAAAATAATTGTTTTAGCAGCACTTGTAGTGATACAATAAATCAGAAAATGTGCATTATGGTACAAATGATTAATGATTTGACATTTGCAATCGTACCGTGGTTGATAGCCCGTCTTTGACTTCAAAACTGATATTCGTTGTTTGATTGCTAGCATCGAACTCACAATTTACCTGATTTTTATCAATTGATACAGCTTCATACCGACCATTAAGCACAATTACCGTTTTTATTGGAAGGCTATATCCCAATGGATTATCTTTTGTCTGAATCATATTTTTATCTGGATTGGCATACGAAAGTATCAATTCCTTAGCAGCAAGATCATCTTTCATCATAAAAACACAAGAATTGCTAACTGATTTAATGCGTTTATCATTAAATATCAAGCCTTTGGGATTATATAGCACATATCCAGTCTGATTAAGTTTCGTTGATTTTACGATATGAGCGTCAGCGTCCTGCTGCAAAATCTGATAATCAGGAGTTTTCGAGGACATAGATTTGCCAAATTCTTTCATTTCTTGTTTAGAGGTTTCCAATCTCAATACGAAAGCATATTCACCGGTTGTTTGTTTCTGATGTTCAAAATACGATGACACGATTTCACCTGTGGTTAGAAAACTTTGTTCTCCTTTTTTGATTCGATATGTTTGATTCGGATATAGGTAATAACCAATTTTTTGCGTTTCATTTACAAACCATGGAACTTCGGTGGATTTAATTTCACGATCTACTGTTTCAGCTTCCGTGGTTGTTTTGTCAGCCAATATTAACGAATTGCCCTTACTCATCGGTTCTTGCAAAATACCAGTTTGTACATTGGTCAAATCGGCTCCATTGGAGATGTCGCTACCAAGCAATACGATGTCTCTTCCAAAATAAAAATAAGACTTTTTGAATTTTAACTTCTCAGCAACCGTTCCCTCATAGAGATTTTTATTGTTTGAAACTCCTCTAAAAGTTTTATCATTCGAATCCACGTCATTATAGTTAGCGCTAGCATCAAATATTTGCGTGTAAATTCCGCCACAGTCTTTGGTGGATACACCACCAACAAATTCGGAAGAGCCATTTTGATAGTATTTCTGATCTAGTTTGGACATATCACTGACCACCGAAGTCACCCCTGGAGAAAGGCTAAAGTTATATCCTTGCGTAATGAATTTTTCATCACCTTTACCCCTAAGTAGTAAACTTCCACCCAGCTTTGTTTGCATGGGAGAAGCTTCTCTTTCCCTTATTAAATTAATGCCACCAATATTATAAAAAAGGAAGCCACTTCGTATATATTGTGTATGGTAAAAACTCTTGGAAGCAGCATGCGTATAAGCTTGCCACTGACCAAAACGATGGACATTGACACAACCATAACTGAGCGTTACATTCACATTTTCTCTGTTCGCAGGGGCAATACTCTGCTTTTTCATTGCGGATACAAGCTCACTGTTGTTTTTGTAAATTTCAGATTCAGGGAAACTCAAGAAATAACTAGCTGTTTGTGGGTCATAAAATTGACTACCATCGGGTGAACCGGCAAGTGCCAGATAGTAAAAACCATCCGATGGAATTTTCGACTGTTTATCCGGACTCCCAACATAACCATCCTTATTCATAAGTTCAAAATGCACTTTCGCCATCTGTTGCATGCGATGATGGGTTTCCTCACTCACCTTGAAAGGGGTTTTGCTCATCCACCATAAATACTGAGTGGCGCCCCGCCATGCTGCTATCCATCCATAGTTGTCAAAACGGTTTCCCCAATGATGAAACCAGCTACCATCGGGTTTCAGAGTTCCCAATGCCAAAGGTGCATAATTGAGCGCAATATTATCAAGCCAACTCTGTAATCTGTAAAAATTACGTGCTTTCTCAGGTGAGTCTGGTAACAAGGCAAAAATCGAAATCATGGACAAGGATCCTGTATTCAAATCATCCGCACAAGAACTCCAATAAAATTCGGATGTAGGGTATCGTTGAATTGTCAACAAAGCTCCTGATTTTAAGGGCGTCATCAAGCTATGCTCTTCATATATAATTTGTTCCAAGGAATATTGCTGCATTAGCTGAGCGGTAATATCATCAATCAATCCCTCCTTTGCCAAAAGGTCACGTGCAAAAAATATCCCATCGGCAAAACCACGACCATTGTACCAAGCAGCCGGAACACTTCCGTATGTACATGATAGTCTGACCAAATCACAAATCATTTTGCCCAATTCAGTTCGCTCTTTCGAATCTGCTAAACGGTACCAGGTCATTCCCATCTCCCGCATTGTCTGACACAGTTTAGTGTTCTTTTCGTACATAATATCATCCGGAGAACCCTCCGATGAATCAAATCCCCGAAGTTTCCGTGAGTAATAAAGGGGATTTTCGCCATTGACATATTTATCTTGATGCTGAATATGATAACTCTCGTAGAAATTTCTGAACTTGTCCATCGTTTTCGTTGGCACGCTACTTAGTTTTGAACTTTTGGGTACGCTATTCTTGTCTGTATTTTGTAAATCTTCCAACTTAAAAACTTGTGGATTTTGCATAAAAATGATACGGTCATTGATGTCTTTAAAACCTTTTATCTCTTCTGCTGTTACGGTAGATTTTGCAGGAAATGAAGTTTTATCCTTCACCTTTTCATCATAAATATATGGAGAAGGTTGAATACCCTGCATATATCCGTTGTAAATCATTAAGTTATCAATAAATATGGAACCATCAGCACCAGCTGTTTGTGTGAGTTCAATTTCGCCTACTACCAAAGAAGATGATACCGGTATCTTAATGCACGCAATATTCCAACCGCAACGATGTAGATATAATAACTTGCTTGATATAATATTGCCGCCTTGACCCTTCAAGGTTAAAGAATACGTACGAACAGATTTATCATCCGAGAATTTCTCCTGAAAAAGACCAATCGAGAAAAAATAATTATTGTGCAAGGTTTTCAGCAGTTTCACCGGAGCCTTAAAACTTAAAGCTGCACCTACTCTCGATTCCCAACGTATCGATTGGGGCGAAGTCATGAAGAACTTTTTATCAGGTTGAACATTTCCTTGTACTGAAATTACACCGTCTAAAGGTTTCTCTGTATCAAAATCAAACATAATTTCTCTATCGGGATAATATAACAATCCCCTCGAAGAAGCATCACTCGGTATTCCAATTCTAGAATCGAGATAGTTGCCATGTTTTTCGATAGCAAAAACGTGAAGGGTTAAGAACAATGATAGCAATGTTAATTGACAAAAATTTAAGGATAATCTCATAATAATTCAGTATTAACTATTTATTTTAAAATCTTTTTTATATTAATTTTATATACAATGGCCAGATTATCCGATACAAGTTTTTTACAGATTGAATCTGCAACCCATTCGGTGTTTGTTTCCAGTTGAGTTTTTCGGTACTTCCAAGTAATTTTACCGTTGCTATCTTTTTACCTGCCAATGATTTAATAAGTACTTATTTGATGGGTTGTGCCAAAATGATAGCATAAACCGTCCCATTGTTGGTGGTAAAACGGATGTCTTCTTGTGTGTAATTTGGCAATACGTTGGGTAAATCAATTTGGCTGAAAATCACCTACAGCGAATGCTAGTTGGTTGTTGTTTTGGCAGAATCAGCCCTCATGAGTTCGTTTTGAATCCTGTATTTTTGTGCGAAAACTATCGTACTTAGAAAAAGAATTGCTATTAAAAATTTGAATTTCATGATAAATTATTTATTAGACATTTTATAAATCTCACTTCCAGCCAGCAGAAAAGCTCCGGCACCATATTCCTGTGATTCACTAGCTGTTACAGAGCGTGGGTCGGCACCCACTGCCTGCACCCAACCGAGCATGCCGGTATTTTTATCAATGGCCCAGTTCAAACCTTTCCAGGCTTTGAGCATCACCGGCAAATATTTATCGGAAGACAACAAACCGTTATTAATACCGTAAGCAAGGGCGTAACAAAAGAATCCTGAACCAGAAGTTTCGGGAGCGGGATACTCCTCAGCATCAAGCAAACTTGAACGCCACAAACCATCTTTGCCTTGCAGCGAAGCTATTTTGGCACACATTTCCTTATAAATGGTTTCGAATTTTGCACGCGATTCGTAGTTTTTCGGCATGTCTTGCAATATGCGCGTCAAACCACCGATAACCCATCCGTTGCCCCTCGACCAGAAAATTTTCTTGCCGTTTTTGCTGAGTTTTTGGGTTCCATCTGTTTTTTCAGAAAAGCGAGTATCACGGTAAAATAATTTTTCATTTTTATCGTAAAGCAAATTGTAGGTGTCGTTCCAAAGCACGGTCATCGTATCCAAATATGCTTGATTTTTTGTTATCGAATACATGCGCGAAAATACGGGTGGTGCCATATAAAGCGCATCGCACCAATCCCAATTGACATTTCCTTTCCATCCCACAACCGGGCCGCGTTTAGGCTCTTTCAAAATGGCATTTAATCGAAATTCCACATCAGCAATCATCTCTTTGTCCTTTTTTAGCTTATACAGCTCAATATAGGTCTGACCAATACACAAATCGTCGGCAAAACGAAAACCAGGGCCAAGTTTCCATTTGTTTTGGGAGCAAAGAGCCAAAGCCGAATCAAGATAAGCTTGATTATTAGTCGTATAATACTGTGCCAAAAGCCCTGTTAAAAACGTTCCGCGAATCCAGTTAGTAGCTTTATGCTTGTGCTTTAAAGAATCTTTTTCCACATATTCTGTTTTTTTTATATTGTTCAGTTGCCAGTCGCAAACACCGGTCATGGCGGAAATAATTTCTTTTTTCGCAGGAAGTTTTTCCTTTGCTGATAATGTGAGGGAAATAGCCATCAGAAAGATGATTGGCAAGGTTGATGTTGATTTCATTTTTTTATGATTAAGAATTATATTATTTTTTCAATCTGAGTTTTAACTGTGTTCCGTACAAAGAATGCGGATACACAGGTCCTTTATTCAAATCCTCTACATATAGCAACGAATCATAACGATCATTGTCAGTTCCATCAATAAGTAGTGGCTTATTATCAGAACGATAACCCACAATTATACTTCCCGGATACATTTTGTAATGACCGGTTTTAATTCCCTTTCCTGACCAAATTCCATGATTGAAAAGTTCGGTTGGCTTGTTAATTCCCTTGGCCTCCACGTTCCACCAAGCATTGTATTTTGCCGTATGTGGCATGTTAAATCCAGCTCCTCCGCCATTGATGATATTAAATCCTGTTATCAGCTCAAAGAGATTCCATGCCGGCGGTGAATACGTTCTGTGAGCAAAGCCATGAAAATCGAAATTCCCAACCAGACCGTCACGTAAATTATAGTCTATTTGCGAAAATACATTGCCATACACATTTCCTTCACCACTGAGTATGTGCGTGTAATTGGATTCAAAACGGACGTTTCGGATTAAATTATCGGAGGCATGAGCGTATAACTTAACGCCACAATGTCCATTATGGCCAGTGGTTTTGACATTTTCGATGGTTACATTTCTGCAATCCTGCATATACACAGGGTTGGTGTAATTATCAATCGTAACGTTTCGCATCCAACCGTGCGCCACCCTACAAAAATTGACCGCATCCCAACCATAATCCATAATCATTGAAAGTTTGGGTGAATATTTTCCCCCACCGTGATGCAAATAGATGCCATACCAGGCACTTTCGAAGCGAATATTCTCAATACCTACTTCCCTTACCATGGGTGCAGCAGCAATAATTGGTTTGTATTTCAGCAAAATATCGCGTCGCAGGGGTTGTTTCAGGATAATGACATTGGCTGATGGAACCGCTTCCACTTCCACAAGGTATTGAAACGATGCTACTCCTTCCACGCCGGCATTGTGCGCCACCGTTAAATCTGGCGTTATGTCCTGTGGGCTGTACGAAAGTATGTCCTGTATCAGGTTTCCGTCGGGGCTGGTATTGTACATACCCAGCAAAATCACATCGCCGGCTTTGATATTTTTTGTACTTGCCACCTGTAACTTCGTATCGCCTTTGTGACTATCTTTTGTTACTGAGGTCAATAGAGTCGCCTTAAGTATCGTTCCATCCGAGCCTGGATCGGCAGCTGAACCACTCTTGTCGAACCGAACAATTGACTTCAAAGGCGAAATTCCCCAAAACAACTCCGTGTTCTGAATTTTGTAGCCAAACCGAATGACCGAAGGTGAAATCCACGGATTTATTTTTTCCTGAATAAGGTTTGAACCGTTGTAGATCACCGTACCATTAGGTGCATCACTTTCGCCCCGAAGTACCACCTTGTCGTAATCTATTTTCAGAAACTGGACTCGACTTGTATCCATATTTACACAATATCTCCCTTTTGGAAAATAAATGACGCCGCCACCCGATTTGCCAATTTCGTCAATCAGCTGTTGCAACTGCACAGTTAAATCCGCACCTGTGTTGGGCAAAATACCTCTGTCATTGACATTTACTTTTACAGGCAAATTCGGTATAGCTTTTTCGCCATAATGATAACCAGCGTAAGAAAAGTCAGCCAAAATAGATTTGACCGGATTTTTCTGGAAATCAGTATAAATACGGGCGTTTTTCTGAGCGGAAACAGACATAAACGCTGTTGTCAATGCTATTGCTAAAAAATAGATTGTGTGATTTCTCATTGTTTTTTTTATGTTTAACGGCTTCAATCCATTAAGGATAAATTAGTTAATACCCACTCCGAATTTCGTTTGCTGTTTTCCTACTTCATTCACTTTGAGGTCGTTAATTTCCTTCTTTAGTCGTTGATTTTCAAGTTCCAATTCTGATTTGTTTATCGTTTTCTGACCATTCTGGAAAGTGCTTTTTCCAATCAAATCTACTTCTTTTTGATTGAATATGGCTGGCGTGGTATTTTCCAATGTGTTGAAAATCAATTCGCCACCAACAGCTGTTTGCGAACCTTCGTGAACAAGCGAAGCGGTAATCCTGATTTTTCCTGCTTTGGTGGAGGATTGTACCAAAACCGGTGCTGTGCCCCATATTAATTCGCTTGTATTGGTCTGAGTACTTTCATTGCCAAGCAATCTGCCTTCGCCTTCAATGCTAAACCGTACACTGTTACTATTCAATCGTTTCACCGTTCCTTTTTTATCTACGACTTCGGCAATAACCGTTACGATATCCGAACCATTGGCTATTAAATCAACGCCATCGTTATCTATCCGTAGTCGTATATGATCGGGACTTTCAGCAGGATAAACTTTGTCCGTTGCCACTACTTTTCCGTTTATCAATCCCTCGGCCAATATATAAACTTCATCTTGTTTACCGGCTCTTGCCCTAGCTTTACAAGCCATAAATTCGAACATATTCTTAAACGTAATTATTGGCGAGGGCATCCCTTTGCGGTTCGGATCTTTCTTATACGTTTCTTGTTTGCCGTTTTTCAAAAATGTAAGCCGCACTTCATCGCAATTGGAATAAACGGTTACATCGTTGGGCGAAAACGGGGTCATTTCATTGGCAATGTGCACCATAGGACCCGTTTCGGACAGAAGTTCGGATTTTACCGGACTGCGCTGCGACATAAACATATAATACGAAGTCTTGGGTTGGCGGAAGGCATCCATTATGCCGGCAAACTGCGGATCGGGATGATAGCCCCGCTGATGGTCGAACGAATGCCAAAAACATGCCCCGATAATTTGACGTGGAGAGGTATATAAATTCTGTAAGCATATACCATTAAATGTTGGTTTGGCTTGATTAGCATCTACATTTGCCACAAATGGAAGTGGCCATGTTTCATTTACCAAACCGGGTTTTGCATAATGAAGTGCCTGAATAAGCATAGGAACTTCACCCCAATTGCGATTTACACGACTATCCGAATTCTGAGCACTCCAATCGTCCACATTATCGCCCCACTCCCGCACGAAATAGGTTTTTGTTGAATCGAGTTTATTCCCAGGTCTCAATAATAACGAGAAATACTGGGCACCATCAGCCCCATCATCGCAAGCCGATATACTGTATGGGTAAGGAAATTCCTGTTTGCAAATATCGGCAGCATTTTTGGCAAAATCTTTGGGATAAGAAGTCTCATTCAGAATGGGTTCCCAAAAGAAAAGCGAAGCATGATTACGGTGAATACGTATCATATTACGGATGTCGGAATATACATGTTGACCAAATATTGGCGCATCATTCCAAAACTGCCAACCCGGAGTTTCAACCAATGCAAAAATTCCAAGTTCATCACACGCATCCATAAAAGCGGGATCGATAACATAATGAGTTCGAATCACTTTCATTCCGGCATCGCGAAGTTTTTTAGCATCGCGCCATTGTGTTGAATTGGGAAGTGCATTCCCTATTACGGCAAAGTCCTGATGACGATTGGTTCCCATTATTTTATCATAAGGTTTTCCATTAATCCAAAGACCTGCCTTTTGTTTAAATTCAATACTCCTGATACCTATCCTGACGCTATAACCATCAATAATACTCCCTTTGTTATCTTTTACATACACGTTCAGCCAGTACAAATAGGGAGATTCGGGGCTCCAGAGTTTGGGTTGTTTAACCTCAAAACCTTTCATTGAATAAGCTGCTTTACTGCCAGATATATTTAATTTTTGAGCGATACTGTTCACTATTTTGCCATCTGTTTGCTTTAATTCGTAGATAACCTCAGCGGCAAAATTTGTGGACAATTCATTACGGATATGGGTTTTTAGATTCACCAAAGCACTTTTTTCCGAAACCTTATCGTATGAAACGAGAACTCCGCCACCGGCCACTTCATTTTCGTAATTGGGATCGGTAATGTGTACGTTGTTTGTTGCAATTAACCAGCAATCGCGGTAAATGCCCCCAAAATAACAGAAGTCCAACACATTCTGTGCCTTTCCCGGTGGATAGCTAGGGTCATCGCTGTTATCAGCCCAAACGGCAATCACATTGTCTTCGCCACATTTCAGGTTATTTGAAACATCTGCAATAACAGGCAAATATCCACCAACATGTTCGGTTAGCAATTTGCCGTTTACCCAAACTTTACATTTTCCCATAACGGCTTCGAAATGTAAAAAGAGTTTTTTGCCTTTCAATGCCACATCCGGTGTGAAATGTTTGCGATACCAAGCAGGTCCCTGATAATTAATTCCACCGCTTGCATCCTTTGGCAAGTATTCCAGTCCGTGCGGGAGCGAAACCACTTCCCATTTGCTATCGTCGAAATTTACCAATTCGGCATTTTTGACATCCGTTTTGACAAACCGCCACGCCACATTCATCGAATATGCAGTTCGTCCGGTACCTGCGAGTGGAAAAAATCCAGCTGTGGAGAATTTTGGCTGATAAGCTGCTGATAAAGAAATTAATGTAAAGAAAGCTGAAAAAAGAATTGAGAATCGTTTCATGGGTTGATAATTTTAAATTTACAGATAGACGAATAATTAATCTGTTTTTTAACTGTGGGTGCTAAATGAATATTAAATAATTACCTTTCGCGTAAGCATCTGACTATCAGTCTTAAGCTGAACTAAATATACGCCATGTACAAAATTGGCAATTGAAACGTTGGTTATAGATTTACTTAATACAAATCCCATAATCATTTTTCCATCAATACTTAAAATCTGACCGCTCCCATTGCTCCAACCATTTTCAGGTATTGTAATGGAAATCTCGTTGGGATTAACAGTTATTTCTGGATTGGATACATTTTGAATTGTATCTGTAATTGTCGTATTCTGTGTGATTGTCGCATCAGTTGTTAGTCCATCTTTGAGTGTGTATTGGATGGTAGTTACGTTATTCAGGTTGCTAATTACACTAACGTTCTGTGGTGCCGGACTAACTAAAGACCAGTTTCCTTTGAGCTTTACTTGTATGGCATTCGGATTGCTGTAACCACACCAAGTCAGTTCGGTGTATAAACCATTGTCAATAAAATCCAAATCGGGATAAGAAAGTGATAATTTCTTCTGAGACGGGCTCAGCGTTTTCATCATAAACATACAGGGCTTACTTACACTGATAACATCTTTCAGGTTGACATTTAATGACGCATTAATAACTGCAGCCGCATAAGTATTGTTGCTAGTTGATTCCACGGCATGCATCTTATCTGTCAGTGCCAGAATAATGAATGGGGGAGCTGAACCTTGCATTTGTGCATCAAAATTTGACATTTCATTTCTCGATGTATTCATTTTCATCAGGTACGAATAAAATGCTTTATTAGCGCCAATACCATGATTTAACCATGCCGTAGCGAATGTTCCAGTTCCAGTGGTTGTATTCGTCCAGTTTTTGTTGCTCTGCGAGATGCGTGAAAATCGTAGATTTTGCTCCACCGGTATCCAATAGCCAACTTTTTGACTGTTCATCAGCCACGAGGGTGTGTATAGATAATTAGCAGCTGTATAAGGAGTTGTGGTAAAACCTTTGTTATCTATGTAAGTTGAATCGGTGGCAGAAACCGCATCCTGAAACAGGGTGGTAATGGTAGAATCCGAAACAACACTATTGGAAATATTACTTCCCAGACATACAATGGTATTATCAAAACAAAAATAACTTTTATTTCCGGTGAAAGAAGCTAACCCAAATGTATTTTTCGGATACGAGGGTATTTGCATGGTAAACACTCCATTTCCGTCCTGCATGGCACCACCCACAAAGGTATTATTGGTTCGGAAATAATACGATTCTTTACAAATTAATTTGGTAATATCGGCAAAATTCACTGAAGTTGTTCCGGGCATTTTCCGCCAGTCGTAACCATTTGTACCGAAATCGGATTGTAACTTCGGCAAGCCATATCGTAACCTAGTAGAATTATTCACTTCCAGCATACCATTTGCATAATACGTAATCCATGGATCATTGGATTGTCTAACAAATTGATACCTGCTGTTCGTCTTTAAACTAACTATCCAATTATCGCGACGATGAATAAATGCCGCACCATAACTCAGTGTTTTATGTCCTGAGGGTTCTGAATTGGCAGTAAATCCAAGCGTTGTCAGTTGTTTTTTCGCCTTATTTTCAAATGGAGTAAAAGTGTAAGCCGGCACTCCACCGTATGGAGCTGTTACCTGATTCGCATACTTCCGCATAAAAGTCTGACTCATGTAACTATCGGGTGCCGTTCCTCCGTTATATTCTCCGGCAAGTGCCATATAACCGTATCGGTCAATGGATTCCTGCGTATTGCCACCATAATCGTAAGGCATTCCACCTTTGCCCGAAAGCGTTCCAGGAACGATATTATTCAAGCTTCGCATATCTTGTGCCTTTAGTGCATCGTAAACCAATTGGTACGCCGCCTGACTGATTTTGAATTCGGTATTGGATAAAACATAAATAATGCGGGTTGCCCAAAGCACACCACCCAAGCCATACTGGTCAATCCAGCCCCAGTGATGATTCAGGGTGCCATCCGGTTTAAATCCATCCAGAACTGTGGGAGAATATTGAAAAACATAATTGGAAAAATACGAAGAAATAGCCTTCATATCGCGTACCTGTTCGGCTTCATTGCTGTTCAATAAATTAAACATGATTAATCGGTAGGATGTTAAACGCAAGTAATCCATGTCTTCGCCGAGTTCTCCGGCACGATAAATCCGACCATCATAAATTCCCATGCCTTTTGCCATATATGAAAAGGGCAAAAATATCCGGTTGTAATCAATATTGAGTTTAAAATCAGCCAATACTTCTGGTGTCAACCTTCCGCTTTGTTGTAATGGTGAACGCATTAAAAACGTGGCATCAGCAAATGTGACTCCATTATTCCAGCTACCAAACATACCACCCATAAAAACCCCAAAATCGAAAATATCATAAAACATGGATAATAATGTAGCTTTATCGCTTGTACTCAGCGTATTCCTGTAATTTTTTGCAATATCGAGTGCCAAATCACCAAACACGGCCATTGTTGTATGATAATCGGGTGTGGAATAATAAATCAATGTATCAAGACCATTAATAATACTTCCATTCCGAACGATATTCCATGTTTTATAGCGGGTTTGTAAATCGGTCATCGTTGCAGCAGGAACGCTTGCTGTCTCTACATCGGACGATACATTGAATGCTTCGTCCATATTGTTGGCTATTTGTTGCAATGCAGTTTGTTGGACAGCAGTTACAGTTTGCGGAGTGGATGGCAGCGTAAAAAGAGAAGACGAAATTAAATTCTCTTTGGTATCATCTGTAGCCATCCTTAAAGCCGTCCAGGTGGCATCTGGGCAAAGTAATACTTTACCAATGTAAACCGAACCGCTGTTATTCGGAAAGCTGATTCTAATCTGCGTAGGTACATCGGGTATTGAACCACTGATTTTACAGGTATCATAACTTTGCCAGACTGTATTGCTGGACGTTATTTGATGTACTTTAAATATGTTCCAGCCTGGTTTGCGCGTATTCATTTTATAGCTTGCTTTCACAACACCGTTGAGCAAAAATTCGACTTTAACGGTGTCTTGGGTTCTTGTGGAAGACAAATCCAAAAATGGCATCAAAAACCAACCACCTGTAATTATTGATGATGAACCATAATTATACGGAAAGGTAATGCTTGCTCCTTTGCTATAATTCACAAGCAAAGAAGAATCCTGATAAACAGCCGTTTTACTGTATTGAATCGTGCAGTTTGTTTTGGCTAATGCTGTCATGGTGGAAGCACTCCATTCATGCCAACTACCCATTGCTTTCAGTTGAAAAGAAAGGACTGAAATAATAACAAATAGTAATAGTTGTGACTTTTTCATCAATTAGTATTGTTTGTGTTTATATTAAACTGCAAATCTAGATTAAATGATCGAATAGCTAGTGTACCAATCGTTCGGATTTATGGGAAAAAAGTACAATTAACAAAAGAAACAAACACATCACACTTTTTATAAACAACGCAACACGCTTTACGAATTCATACAACAAGAGCTTGGGAGAAATAGTAGGCGTTTCAGTTATTTTTCACGGAAGCGGATACCTAAGAGATTATCTATTAATCGATTCTGGAAATAAAGTTTTGTTTACGTTCTGATTTTTAATACAGTTACGATATATTTTCCTGCATTACTGAAATCTCATTTCTGCTTTTTCGGTAAGCCTGCAACCACTTTGGAATTGCATTGATAAATACTACACAAGCACAAAAAATAATCATGCCCGATAAGCTTAGATTAATCACGCCCTGTACAAGTGTTTCGCTTTTCAAAACCTGTGGTAAATAGATATTGATAATATTGGCTACACCGGCATAAAGTGTTGTAAATCCAATAAAAATAAAAGGTACAATGGTTATCCAGACATATTTTAACTTGCCGCGGTTTATAATATACGAAGTTCCAACAACCAAAGCAATGGATGCCAATAGTTGATTGGCAGTACCAAATAATGGCCAGATAGTAGCTACGCTACCGGTATAAATAAAATATCCCCAAGAAAAAACAATCAACAAGCTTGCGATAATATTTCCGGGCAACCAGTTGGTTCGTCCAAATGGAGCATACACTTTTCCGAGCATTTCCTGCAATACAAAACGGCCAATTCGCGTTCCAGCGTCAATAGTGGTGAGAATAAACAACGCTTCGAACATGATGGCAAAATGGTACCAATATGACATTAAGCCATTTAATCCAGGAATAGCCGAGAAAATCTGTGCCATACCCACACCCAACGAAACAGCGCCACCGGTTCGTC
Source organism: uncultured Paludibacter sp. (assembly GCA_964612615.1). GTDB lineage: Bacteria > Bacteroidota > Bacteroidia > Bacteroidales > Paludibacteraceae > Paludibacter. The sequence goes on from CAZTDH010000018.1 coordinate 18,226, forward strand.
CGGCAATTTTTTCGCCCACTTCAGCCGAAAGTTGAGTCAAGTTGGTTTCCGTGAATCCCATGGCATGAAGTTGGGGCAGAATAGCCGCAAATTTTTCGGCTGGTACGTTTATTGCAAAATAATCGAGCGGCAACAAGCTGGAAGCAGCAATTAATGCCAAAATACTCACCATAGCTTCAACCAACATTGAGCCGGCAGCAATGGTTTTAATATGCGATTCTTTCATAATCATTTTCGGTGTAGTTCCCGAACTTACCAACGCATGAAAGCCTGAAATTGCACCACAAGCAATGGTAATAAACAAATAAGGGAAAAGTGTGCCCGGAATGATTGGACCACCACCATGAATAAACTCAGTAAAAGCGGGCATGTGTAATGTTGGGCCAACAATAATTACGCCTACGGCAAGCATTCCGATGACGGCAATTTTCATGATTGAACTCAGATAATCGCGCGGAGAAAGCAACAGCCAAACAGGTAGTACGGATGCTGCAAAACCATAGCCTATCAGTAATAATGTCAGGGTTTTATGGTCGAAAGTAAACCATGACGCAAAAGGTGAGTCTGGAATATAACGGCCGAAAATCACCGCCAATGTGAGTAAGGTTACGCCGATAATGGTGGCTTCAACCGTCTTTCCCTTGCGAAATTTAAACATCCAAACGCCCATAAACAAAGCGATAGGAATGGTGGAAGCAATGGTAAATGTTCCCCACGAGCTTTCGGACAATGCATTTATTACCACCAAACCCAAACCAGCCATGGCAATAATCAAAATCAATAGAATAGCAATAGAAGCGGTAAATCCGCTCACTTTGTTTATTTCGGCACGGGCGATTTCGGCCAGCGATTTACCATCAGAACGTGTTGAAGCAAATAGAATGATAAAATCGTGAACAGCCCCGGCAAAAATGGATCCTACCAACATCCATAAAAATCCCGGAAAATATCCGAATTGGGCAGCCAACACCGGACCGACCAACGGACCAGCACCTGCAATGGCGGCAAAATGATGACCAAAAAGTACCCATTTACTTGTGGGTACATAATTCTGTCCATCATACAACCTACCCGAAGGTGTTGCAATTGTATCATTTATAGTGGCAATTTTGGCTACCACAAAACTAATGTAAAACCGATAGGCAATTACTAAAATTAAAATTGCGCCAATTACTAAGGGAGTTGCATTCATAAGTCTTAATTTGTAATATTAGAGGTGAGATTTTTATTAATTTCCAGTTAGTTAATTGTATTTCAGATATAACTCAATATCAACCTATAATAGTTTCCTTTTTTTAGAAACAGAAATAATTTGTTTGTAAATATCATCGTCAACAACCAAAGGGTTGTCTTTGATTTTTTGTAATAAAACACGCATGGTGGCATCTTCTAGGTTGTCAATATTGGCCAACAACAGATGCACTACAAGCTTATTTTGATATTGATCTGTATTCAAATTTTGAATGAGCGTTAAAGCCAACTGATTCACAATAGGCTTGTTTTGAAGCCTTTCCAGCAAAGCCGTTTGGGCAAAGTAATCCAAATGGTTATATTGCTCAGAAAAAAATGTCTGCAACTCTAATCTTGAGAACATCTCATCGGGCATTTTTTCAATGGCATTCTTGGCAAAATAACCTTTACTTCTTTTGATTAAGTCCTGAACTGTTGCACTGTAGCTTATGAAATCAGCCTTTTTAAAATTATCAACAAGAAAATAATTAGCATCTTGGGTATTAATTGCCACGATATTCTGAACCACTTTTTTTTCCAGCTTTTTTACTGTATGCTGTCGGATAAGCTCAACCACTTCTCTATTAGCAATTTGCCACAAGGTATAGCAACTGTAAATGGCTCCTTCAATGGTTTGGCCCTTTACAACTGTAATAGTTGCACCACTTGTAGCATCAATATTGTTACCAACTTTACTTACCAGCTCGTCTTTTTTGAAATTGGAAAATGCAGGTGCTTTATCGGCCAAAAGTTCCGAAAGCTTTTGATAATCCGCGTCTGTAAAGGGTTCGTGTTGTCTTTTTGTTAATGGCACCCCTGGTATGAGTTCGTATTTCACAAAATCGCCCACTAAATTCCAGTAAAAAATCAATTCTACATCGTAGCATACCTTTCTTTCGCAAACTGGAGTTTTTACCCTCGATTTATATTGTGTAAGATGATTGTCTTTATCCAATACTCCGATTACCGAAATCAGCACCGAGTCCTGATTTAAAAATTGAAATACAGGTTTTTCTTTTTTTTCTGACTGAAATGCTGATAATGAAAAACTTATGAAAATCCCAACGAGAAAAAAGACAGTCGTTATATTTACTTTGCCATTTCTAAGGTATTTCATAAAGTATTAATTTAGCATTAACAAACAAAGCTCAGTAATATTCTTTCTTCTTGGAATTCAGCAAAGTCTGTCCTTTGTTATAATTCTGTATATTTGGCAAATTAGAATTACCAACACCAACTTTCATCAATTCTATCAATTCGGATTCCGCCTACCCTCGAACAAATTATTCCGACAGGGACTTTTAATTTCTGTTGTAATAGTTTGGCATAGAAATAACCTACGGTGCTGAATTTACCTACACTTTGGGCATTGACTACTTCCCATTTTCCGTTACTGGTATCCTGAAGAGTTGGCATGGCTGTTTTTGTTAGCTTAAAAAGAAAGGATAAATTTCCACTACTTACTTGGAGAAGACAAGGCGGAAGCCAATACTGCGGTTGCGGTTGCAGGGAGGATCATAGTAGCGAGTAGACGACCGGCAAAACCACGCATTGTAGGACCAACTACCGCCACGAAACACGTGGGACGACCCTGTTGTAGCACCGGTAGGGTTGGTCTGGGGGGTGCAGGAATAAGTGCCGTACCAGTCGGAGCACCACTCCCACACATTGCCGGTCATATCATACAGCCCCAGTTCGTTGGGTTGCTTGCCTGCTACGGTATGGGTTTGGCTGCCACTGTTTTCTGAGTACCAAGCCACATCGGCTAAATTATTGCTACCCGAATAAGTGGTTGAGCGTGACAAAACCCCACCCCGCGCAGCATATTCCCATTCTGCTTCCGTGGGTAAACGGTAACTCTTGCCTGTTAGTTGGTTCAGTTTTATAATAAAACCTTGTATATCATCCCAACTTACTTGTTCAACAGGCAGGTTATTGCCTTTGATATTACTTGGATTATTTCCCATTACTGTTTGCCAAAGTGCTTGGGTTACTTCGGTTTTGCCTATCGCAAAGTCACTTAAGGTTACGCTATGGATGGGTTTTTCGCGATCTTCTCCTCTTTCATTTCCCATGCTGAATGTACCACCTTTTACCGCCACTATATCAAAACTTACGCCATTTACGGTTTCTGTAAACCCAACAGATTTTGTCCTAAAAAGGTCTTTTGTTGATTGATACTCTTTACCAGACAACGGTACCGTGATTTCAGTCATTCCTTCCGAAACAGCTTTGCCAACATTTTTACTCGATTTGCAAGAAGGCATAATCATAACTAAAGCTCCTGCAAAAAGGAACATACTTGAAACTTTCAAAAATTTTGTTCTCAAAATCTAATTGTTTTTATAGTTAATTGATAACTCGGAAATTACTGTTTTTATTGTTGTTTTTTATTTCTACTTTACTAAATTAGACTTTAATGTAATACCTATCCATTTCTGCTTGTCTTTTTCTATGTCTAATTCGGATATGTTCCATGCATAAATCGACTTCTTTTTGAGTTGCAAAATTAATGGCAATAATCAATAGCCTTGCAACTCGAACACTAAATAGAGGAATTTTTTCCTGTTCTAGGAGTTTGATATTTAGCAAATAAAGGCTTGCCATTAATTCTTACTTCTTGGAATTCAGCAAAGTTTGTCCTTTGTTATAATTTTGTGTATTCGGCAAATTAGAATTACCAACACCAACTTTCATCAATTCTATCAATTCGGGGAAATAATTTTGATACAGTCCGCGTGGATTTGTTTTTTCTTTTTTGCAAATGGAAGCAGCCATACCAAGCACTTCGCCCATCATTCCCGTAGTCCGCATTACGCGAACAGTGCCCAACGCTGAGTGGGTTACGCTGATGTTGCGTCCAGCCATCATTAGATTTGGCACATTTACTGAGTACAAACATCGAAATGGAATAGGATAAGGGTAAATCTTTGTATGCCTGGCTATTGACTTGTACTCTTTTCCTGGAAAAAGAAGGCTGTTTTTGGGGTCTGGGTAGTGCAAATCGATGGTCCATGAAGTGGAAGCAGTTCCATCGGGATAAACCTTAGCGTCGGTTAAATCGGATTCGCGAAGTACATAATCACCTACCAAGCGTTTTGATTCACGTTTTCCTGCCACGTAAGCCACCCATTCTAATTGCTTATTTGCATATTCAGCTTTTACTTGCGAATGGTTTTTAAGAAACGACCAGTTAGAATATACCACCATCAATCCGTAATCTCTTATGCGCTCTATCTCGCCAATTTGGTCTATTCCCATACCTGTTTCCCAGTCCCAATCGCCACGTAATCCCTTTTGAAGTTTATTCTCACTCCAATCAAGCCCCCACTTTATATCAGGGAAAACAGCGTCTTTATTTACCTGTACAGCAAACCATTGAACGGATGAACCCATGGTCATTGTATCGGCCACTTCGGGCGCTCTGCTTTCACCATACTCTTTGGAGCTTTCACGGCCCTGCATATATTTTGCACCAGCCAGGGTTCCAATAGTTGCATCGCCTGTACAATCGGCAAAAAGTGGTGCTGTAAACTCACGTTGTACGCCAGTTACGATGTCGGTTGCCTGAACACTTTTGATGCGACCATTCTCCATTACTACTTTGTTGGCGCGATGATTCAGGAAAAGGGTTATATTCTTTTCATTCTGAACGGCTTTCAACTTTTTGTCGTCTTCATAGTTCGCAAAAGGTTGTGCATTTCCTTGTTTCAATGGCCCAATTTCGTTCACCAAATTACCAATATTCGGATAAGGTTCTACGCGAATATGTCCACCTAAATGCACCCGTACATCGGAGCTATTGTTGCCACCGAGCACGGGTCTGTCTTGTATCAAAGCCACGTTCACTCCAAGTCGTGCAGCCGAAATTGCAGCGCAAGTGCCCGCCATTCCGCCACCTACAACTACAAAATCGAACTCGCCGGCATTATTTACTTTTGTAGTCGCGGGGTTTAATTCTGCACGCAATTCATCTGTCTTTTTTAAATCAGAGGAGGGTACATAACTCAAGTCGGCGCTAAACAATATGGCATCGCAGCGACCATTGAATCCCGTTAAATCTTTGAGTGAAAGTGTGCAATTCTTGTTTTTAATTACAACCATTCCACCATCCTGCCAACTCCAATCTCCCGAATTTGTTCCAAAGATTGGCTCAAGCGCCTTTCCATCTATCAGCAATTGGAATTTACCCGGAGCATCAACGCTGTTCCAATGCGCCGCCCAATTACGTGTTCTAACAAATACATGATATTTTCCTTTTTTCGGAAATTGCAACAAAGTGCTCGCATCCTGCACCGGCACACCCATGCCATGTGCCATCAAATAAGGCGAACCCATTACATCCATACTTTGCTGGTCGATAACCCAACCGCCTTTTTGGGCAAAACTTTCGGTTTCGATTAGTATTTTGTCTTTGTTCTGACTTTTTAAACTGCTAAATACTATAATAGCAAGACAAATTAAAACTGTTTTTTTCATGTTTTTTTTATGTTTATTGCTTTTTACCAGTTATCAGTCCTGAATGAAGGTACAGGCAATCCAGCAGTACTAAAGAGATAACCTTCAGTTTTTGGAAAATTACTAAATGCATAACGAACTGCAAAAGGCACTTTTACATTATCGCTTGTAATCTGTATTTTCCTGAAATCGTTATTTAGTTTGAGTATTTTGGCCGGATAAAACACACTGTCCTTACCAGCAATTTCAAAACAATCCACAGATTTGTCGAAAGTGGTAAGTCCAAATTCAGCATTGTCAAAGGCAATACAGACAACATTATCTTTTATTTCCAGATTCTTATAAGTCGGAGATTTATACGCAATGCCTTTAAAATTAT
>CAZTDH010000019.1:0-24028 GCA_964612615.1 uncultured Paludibacter sp.
ATGTGAATGAAAGTGATTTGACATTTACGGTAAACAGCGAAGGAAATATCCGTTTTGGTCTTGGTGGCGTGAAAGGAGTGGGCGAAGGTGCTGTTGAAGCCATTGTGAATGAGCGCAAAGCGAACGGAAAATTCAAAGGAATGTTCGACCTGATTGAACGGGTGAATCTGACAGCTTGTAACAAGCGAGCCATGGAAAGTCTTGCTTTATCAGGTGCTTTCGATAGTTTTCCGGACATTCGTCGCGAACAGCTTTTTATTGAAAATAGCAAAGGTGAACAGGTACTAGAAACGATAATACGCTACGGAAATAAATTTCAAACCGATGTGGCCATGACCAAAAACTCGCTTTTTGGTGGAATGGATGCTGTAGATATTGCCAAACCCGAAACTCCTTATGCCCCGGAATGGTCGCCGCTGGAACGGTTGAATAAAGAGCGTGATTTGATTGGCATGTACCTTTCTGCTCATCCATTGGACGAATACGAATTTGAGATAAATTATATTTGCAATGCCACCACAGTAGATCTGAAAGAGTTACCATCGCTACAGGGCAAAGCACTTAAAATCGGCGGTATGGTGACAAATTTTCGTCATGGAACTTCGAAAGCCGGAAATCCATATGGTATTTTCACGCTCGAAGATTATGTAGGAGCTTTTGAATTTGCCTTGTTTGGAAAAAACTATGTTGAATTTGGCAAGTACATGATAAAAGATTTGTATTTGTATATAAATGCTGTAGTTCAGGAAAAAGGGTCTGATTATAAATATAACAAACCGTCCGATCCAAATCAACCGAAAGAACTGGAACTAAAGATTCAAAAAATTGAAGTTTTTTCGGATGTAAAAGAAAAATTAGTTGATACGTTGACACTTACTATTCCGGTTCAGCAACTAACTGAAGATTTCGCGGTAGAACTGACCGATTTAGTATTAGAGAATAAAGGGAAAGTGAATCTGTATATTCATGTGGTGGATGAATTGTCTCCTAATAAGGTGGTGCTATTTGCCCGTCAGCATCGGGTTCACATAAATACGAAGTTTTATCATGTATTAAAACATGCTCAAAACGAAGGAATTATCGAGTTTCAGGCTCATTAATCTAAACTCTGTTATAGAATTTATTTATTGCTCTATTTCTAGCATAATCAGAACATTTTCAGTTGTATGCTGTTTTAGTCTCACTGTTTAGATTTTCAGTTTTGTAAATCAACTTATACATTTGAATTATTAATTATTAATTATAAATATTATGGCTTTAGAAATTACCGATGGAAACATCAAAGAAATTATCAACAGCGGAAAACCCGTAGTTATTGATTTTTGGGCAGAATGGTGCGGACCTTGCCGCATGGTTGGTCCTGTTGTGGAAGAACTTGCAAAAGAATACGATGGCAAAGTGGTTATCGGCAAAATGGATGTGGATGAGAATGTAGAAACGCCTAATGAATATGGCATTCGCAACATCCCAACTATTTTATTTTTCAAAGACGGTAAGTTGGTTGATAAACAAGTTGGCGCAGTTCAAAAAGCAGTTTTAGCAGCCAAAGTGGAAGCTTTGTTGTAAGATTTTATTAGATACAGAAAAGAGCAAACCCGCTATCGGTTTGCTCTTTTCTGTTTTTCTGGCTCTTGATTCTCCGTTACAATTTCAAATAAAAATCCTTTGCTAATTCAGTAAACTCATGAGAATACTGATGTCTTGTTTCTGATTCAATTGTAATTTTGGATTCTGTTTTTTTAGATTGTATTAAACTGAATTCCAACAATAACCGTTTAGCTTCAACACCTGGCTTTGGATAAACTGTCACTTGTTTTGTACAAAACAGATGTTTGGTTTCGGCAAATTCACTGCATTTTTGACCTTCTATAATGGGCAGAATAAGGCATATTCGCCCAAATGGACTTAATAATTTGATCGTATTTTCAATCAGTTCTTCGTGAGTAAGCAAATCGGTATGACGTGCTGCTGTGCGATTTTCAGCCGGTGTTTTTGTAGAGTTTACAAAATAGGGTGGATTGGAAACAATCAAATCAAAACGTTCACGTGAGGCTTTTGTAAATTCCTGTAGCGATTTTTCAAAAACAGTTATCCTGTTTGACCAGGGAGAGGTTTGAACATTCTCATTTGCCTGTAAAGCAGCCGATTGATCAATGTCTATACCTGTAATCATTGCCTCACTTCGTTGTGCCAGCATCAATGCAATTAATCCGGTGCCGGTTCCTATATCAAGTATTTTCTGAGCATTTTCAATGGGAGTCCATGCACCAAGTAATACGCCGTCAATTCCAACTTTCATGGCACATTTGTCATGAAAAACGGTGAATTGTTTAAAACTGAAATACGGATTTGGCATGCTTTATTTCCGGGTAGGAGTAGGGGGTGTCTCAGTTCTGCGAGGCACAAAAGTTGGCGTTGGAACAGACTGTCGAACCGAAGATGGATTTGTTCTTGGGGCAGGTTCAGTTGTAACACTTCGCCTAACAGTTTGAGGCTGAGAATTATTCTGAGTACCCGAAGCAGGAGTTGAGGTTCTGAATGAACTTCGTACCGGAACATCATTTGGTGTCACCCGCACTGTTGAATTTGTCCTGAAATCCGCACTGGAACGAAATCCTGGTGGGTTTACCGGACGGTTTTGTATTGCTGTCTGTGGATCTGTATTTGTACGTTCGTAACGTTTTGTTTGAAGCTTTTCGTTTTGTTCCTGACTCAAAATTTGCTGAATTTCCGCATTTTTGTTCTTCATTCGTTCCAATGCTTCACTGCGTTTATTCGAAATCATACGTTCCCGGGCATAGCGAAGATTAATGTCGTAAATTTGTTTTGCCTGTTCGGGTGTAAGGTTCAATTCCTGTTGGAGTTTGTCAGTTTGTTTCATGGCTTCTTGTTCGGGTGTGCGTTGCGGTGCTGCTGCACCTGCATTTTCTTGTCCAAAAGCATTTATAGCTATCGACAGAAATAAAAGAACCGAAATAAATTGAAGCGTTTTCATTAGAAAAATTGATAAGTAAACCTTATAAATGTAACAATGATTGTGCCAAAATGTCGAGAATTCGAATTAAATGAACATATTAACCCGAATCAAACCTTATTTATTGAAATCACGTAATTTAATGTTAGTCAGCACTTTCTTGGTATGAAGCGAAAAATCGCTGTTCATCATCCAACCATAATAACCCATATCTGTTTTCAAAACATCCGTTACTTTTTTGCCTTTATACTTGCCAAAATTGATTATTTCCTCGCCTTTCTCATTATAAATCATTCGCCCGGCAAAGTCAACATTATCATTTTGTGTGGTGAATTTTGCAAGAAATTCGATATCATTTTTTAAATCAGGATAGCGATCGAGTTGCGCCTGCAAAACTTCGTAGGTTGCCAATGTATCAGCTTCTGCTCCATGAGCACCAATCAAATCTTTTTCGCAATAAAATTTATAGGCAGCTCCCAGTGTACGTGCTTCCATTTTATGGAAAATAACCTGTACGTCCACAAATTTGCGTTTCATTAGATCAACATCTACTTCAGCACGAAGCAATTCCTCAGCCAACAATGGTATGTCAAAGCGGTTAGAATTATATCCGGCTAAATCACAGCCTTCTATGTCACGAACAATTTCTTTTGCAACCAGCTTGAATGTCGGACAATCAGCCACATCGGCATCAGTAATGCCATGTATATCTGAAGCGCTTTTCGGAATTGGCATTTCCGGATTAACCCGAATGGTTTTGGTTTCTTCACGTCCGTTTGGCGATACTTTATGATAGGATATTTCTACAATCCGGTCGGAAACAATATTGGTACCGGTTGTTTCTAAATCAAAGAAAACAATCGGATTTTTGAGGTTGAGCTTCATTTTGTTAAGATTTTAGATCCAAGATTTAAGAATAAAGACTTGGAATTTGGTGTTTTTTAGTAGTAACTATTTTTAAAAATCAAGGTCTAAAGACTTACGACCTTAGACCTTGCAATGTGTTTTATTTTAGAGTAAATCCAGTCTTTATTCTTGGTTCTTTGCTCTTGATTCTATTTTAATCATTGAGCAACATTGGCATCAACAACATCAGAATTTCTTCATTTTCATCGTTTTCAAAAGGAAGAATCAATCCTGCACGTGAAGCATCTGAAAGTTCCAACACGATGTCAGCTGCATTGATATTTCCCAAAATTTCAATCAGGAATGACGATTTAAAGCCAATCTTAATTGGGTCACCTTCAAACTGACATGAAATTGTTTCTTCAGCCGAAATTGAAAAGTCAATATCCTGAGCTGAAATATGAATTTGATTAGCGTTAATAGCCAATTTTACCAGATTACTTGCCTGATTGGCAAATACCGAAACGCGTTTCAATGCATTCAATAGGGTTACACGGTCTATGATAATCTTGAACGGATTATTTTTTGGAATAACACCGTTGTAATTTGGGAAACGACCTTCCACCTGACGGCAAATCATAGTGTAATTAGCCAGTTTGAAATGAGCGTTTTTGTTGTCGAAACGAATTTCCACCTCGCCGCTTTCCTTTGGCAGAATGTTTTTCAACATGGTAGCAGGCTTTTTAGGCAGAATGAAATTTACTGTTTCCTCTTCGGTCAGCGATGCAGAAGTTTGTTTGGTTTTATAACGAACCAGTTTGTGAGCATCAGTAGCAACTAATGTCAGATTTTCAGCAGTAATATCGAAGAAAATGCCGTTCATCACCGGACGAAGTTCGTCGTCGGCTGTACAGAAAAGAGTTTTCGAGATACCCGACGAAAGAGAGGAAACCGACATTCCCAATGTGCGTGCATCGTCCTGCAATTGAGGCATGCGCGGATATTCGTCACCATTCTGACCTATGAAATTATATGAACCATTAGCAGATGAAATCACCAAAGCCAGATTTGAGTCGTTGATATTGAAAGTCAGTGGTTGATCTGAGAATTCGCGTAATGTATCGAGCAATAAGCGTGAAGCAACAGCCACTTTTCCGTTACCTTCGGCAGTTTCCACTTCCATTGAGGTTATCAGGGTGGTTTCTATATCAGATGCTGTCATTGTAAGGCTTTTGCCTTCCAAATGCAACAAAAAATTATCTAAAATTGGGAGCGAGTTTTTGTTGTTTATTACACGGCTGATGGCTTGTAAATGGCTCAGGAGTTCGGTGCTTGAAACAATGAATTTCATATCGGATTGGATTTAAATTTACGTTAGAAAATAATTTAGCAAATGTAATGATTATTTTATTCAAAAGAAAATTCTATCAAAGAATTTCACTAAAAAGTAATGAAACTGCAGTTATTTTCTTCCATATTGAGAAATAACATAAAAATATCTGTTATTATTTTGTAGAATAAAATAATGTTCGTAGTTTTGCGAACAACAAACAACTAAAACTGATTCTGTATGAATTGCTGCGAAAATAAAGACTATTCAATTGACAACGAACAACTTGCTCGTTTTGCTAAAGCCATGGGACATCCGGCACGAATTGCTATATTGAATTATTTAGCAAAATTAGACAATTGTTATTTTGGTGACATTCACAATGAATTGCCCATTGCAAAAGCTACTGTATCGCAGCATTTAAAGGAGCTGAAAGATGCGGGATTAATTCATGGGGAAATAGAAACGCCCAAGGTAAAATATTGTATTTGTCAGGGAAACTGGTCTAAAGCGCAGGTTTTGTTTGAAACTTTTTTTGCAGATTGTAAACCCAAAACTGAATGTTGCTAACTATAAATAGATTTGATAATGAAAATTTTAATTCTTTGTACAGGAAATAGTTGCCGTAGTCAAATGGCGCACGGCTTTTTACAATCATTTGATAAAGATCTAACAGTTTGTTCGGCTGGTACTGAAGCCAGCGGAAAACTAAATGCCAAAGCTGTAAATGCAATGGCGGAAGCAGGCATTGATATAAGTCATCACACATCCGATTCGGTTTCGACATACCTGGGTGAAGAGTGGGATTATGTAATTACTGTTTGTGGTGGTGCCAATGAAGCTTGTCCGGCATTTATCGGCAAAGTGAAACATCGGTTACATATTGGTTTCGACGATCCAAGCCATGCTGTTGGAAGTGACGAATTTATATGGAGCGAATTTTTAAGGGTTAGGGATGAGATTAATAAGGGATTTTATAAATTTTATATTGAACAAATAAAACCGGAATTATGAAGGCTGAAGATTTAAAATACGTAGTAAAAGACCGGTATGCACAAATAGCCAGCCAGTCGAAACGACAAAATGAAACATCATGTTGCGGTGTGGGTGGTTGTTGCACCATTGATTATGCCGTTTTTGCTGAAAGTTACGAGAAAGAAAAAGGATACAATGTAGATGCCGATTTAGGCTTAGGCTGTGGAATCCCGACCCAATTCGCTTCCATAAAAGAAGGCGAATCAGTGCTCGATTTAGGTAGCGGTGCCGGAAACGATTGTTTTGTGGCTCGTGCCATTGTAGGCGAAACCGGAAAAGTAACCGGCATTGATTTTACCGATGCTATGCTTGAAAAGGCACGTGCAAACAATGAAAAACTTGGTTTTAGCAATGTGGAATTTGTAAAAGGCGATATTGAAGAAATGCCACTAGTCGATAATCAGTTTGATGTAATTGTATCGAATTGTGTGCTGAATTTGGTGCCTGATAAGACCAAAGCATTTGCTGAAATATATCGTGTGTTGAAGCCAACCGGGCATTTTTGTGTGTCGGATGTGGTTTTAAAAGGTGTACTGCCCGAAAAACTTCAGAAAGATGCCGAAATGTACGCAGGTTGTGTTTCAGGAGCAATTGATATCAATGAATATCTTGGAATAATTGAGAGGCAAGGATTTAAATCCATCGAAATTCATAAACAAAAAGAAATTGAAATTCCTGTGGAAATCTTGAAAGAATATCTGACTGAAGGAGAAATTCAACAATTCAAAAACAAAGAGATTGGGATTTTTAGTATAACGGTTTCTGCAGGGAAGTGATTTCAAAATTTCGTAATATGTCTGAAGAAGAACCAAAAAAATCACTACTAGAGGAATATACCGAGCTATCGAACAAGAGTCTGATTAAGGTTCAATTCTCATGTGGAGGAAACTCAACAAGCATTGATGAACCCGAAGATGTTCCAATTGTTCCTGAATCATTAACTCTTGAAATTCCGGTATGTTATAAATTGGCTGATGAGGAAAATATTGTGGCAATCTTGTCACTACTTAAAACAAATAACCTGCCTCTAAGTGATCTTGTTTCGGGAAAACGAATTTTTCTGGTAGCACTTTCAGAAGGAAAAACGATTGGTTGTGTGGCTATTGAGATTTATGGAACTTACGGATTGTTGCGCTCCTTGGCTGTAAATAATGATTTTCGGGGAAAGGGCATTGGACAAAAACTGGTTGCAGAAGTTGAAAAATGGAGTCGTGACTATGGGTTGAAAAAACTTTATTTGCTTACCACAACAGCTGCCGGATTCTTTCCAAAAATTGGTTGGAGTAAAACAGACAGACAAGCAGTACCGGAAAGTATTGCAGCTTCCAGCGAATTTTCTTCTATTTGCCCTTCGACGGCTGTATGTATGATAAAAGAATTAGAATAAATGAAAACAAGACTTAAGTTTCTCGACCGCTTTCTTACTCTTTGGATATTCCTTGCCATGTTTATTGGTGTGTTTACCGGTTGGTTATTTCCTTCCGTTGCCGGATTTTGGAATAGTTTGTCCTCCGGAACTACAAACATACCTATTGCTATCGGGTTAATCGTGATGATGTATCCCCCACTGGCAAAAGTCAAATACGAAGAATTAGGTGAGGTGTTTCGCAATACTAAAATTTTGACTTTATCGTTGGTTCAGAACTGGATTGTGGGACCTGTATTGATGTTTGCACTGGCCATTTTGCTTTTCAAATTCTTTCCGGGTGAAAACAATGCCAACTTGCCGTATGTGTATGGAATTATAATGATTGGACTAGCACGTTGTATTGCCATGGTAATTGTGTGGAATGACCTTGCGAAAGGCGATACGCAATATGCTGCGGGATTAGTGGCTTTCAATAGTATTTTTCAGGTGCTTTTCTTTTCTGTGTATGCGTGGTTTTTTATTGCCATTGCTCCGGCCTGGTTTGGTATTCCCACGAGCGATGCGGTATCTAAAATCACCATTGGACAAATTGCTCAAAGCGTATTTATTTATCTGGGGATTCCGTTTATTGCCGGATTCCTGACACGTTTTATTCTTATTCGGGTGAAAAGTAAACAATGGTATCATACTAAATTCATTCCGAAAATATCGCCTCTGACACTTATCGCCCTGCTTTTTACGATAGTAGTTATGTTTTCGCTGAAAGGAGAATACATTGTAAAAATACCAATGGATGTAGTGTTGATTGCCGTACCACTTCTGATATACTTTGTGATTATGTTTGTGGGGTCGTTCTTTATGAGCAAAAAAGCGGGTGCAACTTACGAGCAATCCACAACCTTATCGTTCACAGCTGCCAGCAATAATTTTGAATTAGCTATTGCAGTGGCCATTGCGGTTTTTGGTATCAATTCCGGCGAAGCATTTACTGCCGTAATTGGTCCTTTGGTGGAAGTTCCGGTAATGATAGCCTTGGTAAATGTGGCGTTTTGGTTTAAGAAAAAGATGTTTTGAGAGAATTGAACTGCTTAAAAATACTTCATCTTAACCAGAATCTGTTTTGTTTCATTTTTTTCAAGAATGAAACTGAAATCTTCGAAGGTTGGTCTGCAAATGCCTCTTTGGTAATAATTTGAGAAACCAAATCCTTCACTGGGAATTCCAAAAAGATTATATTCCATTTTGCCATTCCAGTTTTTGTCGTCCAACACAGAAAGTCCATATTTACCCGGTATCAATGGGATTTTTAATTCAAAACTCCCATTGACAACCAGGGTTTTCAGATAGTTGGTTTCCCAATACGTTTTTTCAGCTTTGAAACCGGCTTCATCCGTAAAAATGGCGATACACAATTGACCTTTCGTATTGCTAATATTCTGAATATGAACATCCAATATCTGTGCCTGAATAATTTGCAGGGCAGATACAATGAGAATAGAAAATATCAGAAACTTTTTCAGGAGCATAATGCTAATTACTTTAATGTTATGAGGTTACTATCGTGACCGGACTTTTCTGAGGAAAGAAAAACCGACTCATTTGACTTTCATTCTTTGTTTTAAAGGCTTTGAGCGGTTCTGATTGCCGAAGAAGGCCTTGTTTTATAAAGAAACGGAGACCGGAACTGAGAAACCTGACAACCGAATTTACAGACCGTTTTTGGTCATCAAAATAAGTATCAATTGTATCGTTTCTGAAATGAAGAATGTTTTCCAACTCGTCACCATCCACATACATTCCACAATGAAAATTTCGTTCGGCAAAGGCGTGTACTGGGAAATCAGCTTTTCCCAAACCGTAAATCTGAAACGACCGGTTCAAAAACTCACGATAGGTTATATAGCAGAACCTGCCACCACCCAGATTGAAAACCCTTCCTGACAATTCATTCCGATGTCTGATTGCCGTTATAAATGCTCTGGCAGTATCGGGTGGCGTGCAGATTTCCATAATGGTCGATAGTGGCATGTGAAACATCAATTTTGAAATTTTGTGGTTTTTCATGATGGCCGTCAGTCTGAAAAGAGACCAATCGAGGTTGGAATGTTGAATCAGCTTTTCACATTCAATTTTGGATTGAGCATAGATGTCATCTTTTCCTGCATTCAGCGGTTCATGAATTGTGATATATGGATTTTGAATATGATCGCCATACACTGCAATAGAAGAACTGTAAAGCAGGAAAGCATTAGGCGAAGTTTTCTCCAACTGCTGTATAAGGTTCTGTGTGCCAATGACGTTGACTTTTCTGGCCAGTTCGGGTTTTTCATCAGCCAGTGGTGGAATAATAGCTGCCAGATGAATCACCGCATCCAGATTTGCCGGGATAAACTTCAAATCATCAACATTGGCAATGTCACCCCAGATAATATCTACTTTGTTTTCATAGCGCGCAAAAAGCTTTTTCGTCCGGGGATTTTTAATATCGAATACTGTAAGTCTTACATTATCCGATTGAGCTAATTGACTCATAATTTCTGTTCCGATGGTTCCGGAAGCTCCTGTCAGAAGGACATTCATTTTTGTTTTCATTTTCTTGTTGTATTAATGCCACAAGTATAATGCAAATGGCATGAAATTAAGTCCGTGTTTTGAAATACGGACAACAAGTTTCGGTTCAACTTTTGTAAATCAAACTTAAATGCAGTAAATTAATCGGAGATTAAATCGAAATTGAATTGCGGAAAGATACGGGTGTTTCGCCGGTCATGCTTTTGAAAACCGTGTAGAACGATGATTTACTTGAAAAACCACACTCATAACCGATGGCTTCAATGGAATATTTATTTTTCGGGTCAGTCAGCATTTGCTTTACAGCTTCTACCCGATAGAAGTTCACAAATTGAAAAAAACTCTTTCCTATTTCAATGTTCAGCACTTCGGTGAGTTGGTATTTAGGAATTTTCAACGATTCTGAAAGTACGTCCATGCTTAATTCAGGATTTAGATAAGCTTTCTCTTTTTCGAAAAAAGCAATAATCTTTTGCTTGATTTTCGCTTTGGTTTCAGTGCTCAAGGTTGAATTTTTATAATGAATAATCGGCTCATCGGTAAGCAGTTGTTTAGAAACTACCTTTTGACGTAACCCATAAAAACTCATTACATAAATCAGAACCAACAGTGTTATGTAATTGTAAATGTGTGGAGTAAGTGGATTTAAATTTGCGTAGAACACTATGACTGTAATCAAAAAAGCCAGTATGCAATAAACGACATAAAAAACAGCCACTGCCAGCACCCAACCCAAATTTTCATTTTTTTCGATATTGGAGAGTTCGTTCCGCAAATGCATTCGGTGTTTATGTACCAGAATTAAACTCAATGGATTGTAAACCAGCCATGAAATAATGGTCGCTGAACCAAAAATTAATCTGAAAATATAATTATCGTCTTTGACAAAAAAAGTATCAAGCGAGAAAGATTGTTTAATGATATATGCATAAATTTCGAATGCTATAAAGGGTAGTAAATGTAACACCTGAATCAATTTCAGTATAAATTTAGGACGGGTTAATGATTTGACATACAGATATAAAGCCGGATTAAAAAGCAGGAATGAACTTGACAGGAGCGGTTTGCTGAAGATTTCGTAATTGAGTCCGCAACTCAGAAAATCGGCAGATAAAAGAATAAGCCATCCTGACAGAATTTTATCGGAAACGGAGCTTTCCTTTTTTGTAAACATGAGTATGGCAGCAAACAAACTCTGACAAAATCCTATCCAGATTAGAGTTTTCATTATACTACAATAAACGTTTAATTCTCAGTGAATTTACGATGCAAATATACTCAACTTTTGAATAAAAAAACAGTTTTTGGGATATTTCTGAGAGCCTGAGATTTAATTAGCTGAGCCTTTTTTCAGCTGAGTCCGTGAATTGTTAGTTGGCTTCGTGCTGTTTTTCTGATTATCAGAATTGCCAGATGTAGGTTGTGGGCTGCCATCGTTTTCGGAAGAACCTAAACTCTCAATCCCACCACCTTTGGGGCGCTCAATTTTAGGGAAAGTTTTAAACAGGTCACTTTTATTTTGCGGACGTTCTTTTTCAATCCAGAAAAAAGTATTGAGTAGCAGCGTTTTCTCAGTCAGGTTTTCCAGTGGGTACATGGTTCCATTGGTTGCCGAAGTCAGTATTGCTTTGTTTATTCTCTTGTTTTTAAAGTACATAACCACAAAACTACTTTGCGTTCGATTGAGTCCGATAAGCGTGGAGTCTTTATCGTCTCGCGGAAAATAAATCGTCTCGGCATTGCCGTTTACATTCACTTTGCGAAGCTGACCACTATCCACATAAGCTATGATTTCCTTTCCAGAAAGTTGATTGTAATAAATGGAATCTTCATGCTGAATGGCTACAGCAACTTTCTGAATATGAATTTTATTCACCTTCTTATTTTTGGTGTAAGCCTGAATATATTCGCCCGAAAGCTGATTATTATCCGACCACAGAATTGGTGTTCCATACATATTCATTATCGAATCGCGCGCGGTATACACCAGCGAATCGCATAATCCCTGTACATCGTTTCGGTAAATCCGCACATGATAATAGCCGCGAGCCATATTGTAAATAGAATCTTTCGACGTGCGTAAAGTGTCGGCATGAACAAACATGGTATCTTTGCTCGACCAATCGACCAACAAAGCTGAGTCTGTTGCCAGCCCATTTTTATCCTTTTCGTTATAATAGCAATAATTTCCGTAAAGTGTTGATTTCTGAACCGTATCGTTCATTATCACATTCGTAAAACCTTCGCCATATTTAAGCTTTTTATCGTAAAAAATGGTATCTCCCGTCAGCGTTTTACCATCTTTCTGTATTACTCTTGAGCGATTCAGCAACATCGATTGTTCGGAAGCGGTATTATACCAGCCTTTGTCACTGTAAATATCGGTTTCATTGTTATACAAAATATGCGTCATGCTAATCAACTTGGCAATTTTGCTTTTGGTATTGTATCGCAACGAATCAGCATCCAGGGTGTAATTTTTATTATTCATGTGAACCTTGGTTTTAAACAAAGATTCATTGGTTTTAGTCGAATATTGACCCCAAAGCGAAGTCAGGTCATTGGTTTCATCCGTGATTTTTCCACCTGTGTAATAATAGGCCAAATTGGTGATGCGGTCATAGTTCAGACTGTCGGTAGTCAATATGGTTTTGCGGTTTTCCATTCTCACCCGGTGACGAAGTCTGGCCAGTTTTGAATTTCCGTCGTAATAAAGTATATCTCCAAATATAAACAGCGTGTCACCTTGTACTATACGCACATGACCATAGGCATTAAATGAATTTGCTTTCTCGTAAAAGTAGGCGCTGTCGCAGTATAGACGGGCGTTATCGTGTCGGAAACGCACATTTCCTTTCAGCAATTGCATATCCGGACTGAGAACTTTGTCGAACGATAATTGGTCGCAATTTTCGAGATATACCAACGTAACTCCTTTGGCACCAAGGATAGATGGAGCAGGAGTCAGTTTACTCTGATTGGCTGTAATTTTCTGAACCGGACCTCTTTTAGTGGTTTTGGCTTGCGGTTTTACCGGATTCATGCTTTGAAGCACCTGATTACGCAACTGGCGTGGGCGAATTTGTGCCTGAGCCAACGCTATAAACAAACACAGCACACCGAATATGACGATGTGCCTGTGCTTTAATATGCTATTATGTACTATAGATTTCAATGAGTTCTCTAATTGATAAATTATTTCTGTTTTAAGCATTTATCAACTGTCAACTATCAACTGTCAACTGTCAACTGTAATTTATTTCTTAATCCATCCCGGATATTGGAATGTGCAATTTTGCCACGCAGGATCAATGCTGATATAGGTTTCTTTTTGTTTTTTAATAATCCAGCTGTTCAGGAATTCCTGTTTCCTTTTGCCTTCGTAGAAGCCTTTCAACATTTGGTAGTCGTCGGTAAGGTTGGCTTTATGATTATCAATTTTCGATTTCAGTTTTACCACAGCCACCACCTCTTTGTTCGACGCTTTGCTTATCATGCTGAACGGCTTTGAAATTTCACCAACGTTCATATTGTACACCACTTTGGCAACTTCGGGTGGAAGATCCTGATATTCAAATTTGGACGTGTTGTTTTTATCGTTCAACATCAAACCCGCATTCATAGCGGTGTTTTTGTCCTGCGAATAAGCCAGAACGCCTTGTTCGAAAGTGATTTTAGTCTGACGAATCATATTAGCTACCGAATCCAGGTTGTGAATTCCTTTTTCCTTATCGGCAAGCGAAACCTGAGGTTTTAGCAGTATATGACGGCAATTGATACGGTCGCCGCGTTTTTCAATCAACTGAATGATATGGAATCCAAATTCGGTTTGCACTATGCGCGAAACCTTTTTCGGGTCTGTCAGATTGAAAGCCACCTGCGAAAACTCGGGAACTAATTGTCCACGACCCATAAAACCCAGTTCGCCACCACGTTTGGCACTCTCCGTATCTTCGGAATACAAGCGGGCTAGTACCGAAAAATCAGTTCCACCGGTGTTTACTCGTTCGGTGTAATCGCGCAGTTTTTCCTTAATACGATTTATTTCTTCAATGGGCACAGCCGGTTCAAAGCTGATAATCTGTAATTCTACCTCAGCCGGAACGGTAGGAACGCTATCGGTTGCCAGGTCGGCAAAATATCGACGCACATCGGCCGGTGTGGATTTAATATCGCCAACCAGTTTTTGCTGCATTTGGTTTATAATTTGCTGATTCCGAATCATATCGCGCAGTTCTTCGCGCAAATCGGTGGTGTTTTTGTGGAAATATTCTTCCACTTTCTCTTTCGAACCAATTTGAGCGATAAAGTAATTCAGACGGCTTTCCACCTGATTCATTACCGAAGACTCGCTTACCACCACACTATCCAACACCGCCTGATGCAGAAACAGTTTCTGAATGGCTATTTGTTCAGGAATAACGCAATAAGGATCACCCTGAATAGGTGTGCCATCGTATTGAGCGCGGAGTTTTTGATCTTCTACTTCCGAGCGCAGAATAGATTCATCACCAATCACCCAGATTACCTCGTCAATGATATTATTCTTTAGTTGTGCCCACGATTTTAGCGGTGCAAAGCTTAACAAAAAGAGAAGAGCAAAAATTATTTTCTTCATTTATTGATGTTTATGTATGATTCAGGATAAAACGTAGTTAGCCGAAGTTTATTCGGACGACAAATTTACAACTTATTTACGACTGAAATGCAAGCTCTTACTAAAAAAAACTTTAATTGTATTGATTTTGAAGTATTTTGTGTGTTTGCCAACCAAACAGCTGACAAATTGAGAATTATTAAGATTTAACTTTGTTTGCCTTATTACTTATTGACGGGGTGACTTTGAGTCACCTCGTCAATTTTATATTCCGAAACAGAAAAATGAAATACTATTTTTTTAAGAAAAAAATAATTATATTTGCAAGTAATAAGGAAGTCAGGAGATTTCCTTATTACTTTAATATAGCGGGACGCTATGACAAACAAAGATAGTTCATTGTGGTAAATTCAATTGTTATGAAAACAAGTTATATCATTTTTATTGTATTATTTATAACATTTATGTCGTGTACCGTTCAAACTTTACCCGATGAGGAATTAACCATGACTAAAGCTCCTAATAATGGAAAAGAAATAAGAACAGATGGTTATTTTACAGGTTTGGGACTAACTCAAACTATGTATTATAATTATTTATTTTTTTATAAAAATGGCACATATTTCTCATTTAGTAATTCATTAGTAGATAATTTATCACAAATAAGAGCTGAAATTGAACATTTTAAAACAATAAAAGGTTCTTGGGGATTATATCAAGTAAATAACAATATAATAAATATCCAACGATGGAGGCAAAGCGTCGAGTATTATCAATTTATATTAAATAATTATCAGTATAAGATAATAAACGACACTACCATATTTTACTCAGATAAGTCGGGCGATACTACACGATACAATTTTATTAAATACTCTCCTAAACCTGATAGTACAAATGTGTTTATAAAGTAATTGCTGATATTTCAGATGCAGGGAAATGTATCAGATTTGTCGTTGTTCAGTTAATGCTCTGTAGATCAATTGCGATTAAAGATTTAATAGTAAATAAAAAGCAGATGGTTTCATCTGCTTTTTCTATCTAAATCTATATTTTACTTTTTCTTCTTATTATAAAAAGTAACGTTTTCGTTGCTTACCGCATCGTTATACAATTCGTCCTCAAATTTGGTGATAAATTCTGCTTTTTGTTTGTTGAGCAAAATCACCGAAATACGTTTGCGTGCCATTTCGAAAGGTTCCACCTGTCCAACCGTTTTGTAAGCTATAATTCGTAGAAAATAATGTTGTGTGCTGTCCGAAGTTTCCACAAAGCGGTTACTTGAAACAAATTTGGAAGCATCTTCAATTTTCAGGGGTATTTTCTTGAGTATTTCGCTCAATTCCATCCATTTGTCGCCAAAATAATCGTAGCTAATGGCATTCTGAATGCTGTATTTCTCAATGCTTTCGAGCGATTTTGCATTGGCCGATTGAACCCAACTGCGTACACTCGGCATTTTGGGTGCATTTTGCGGAACAACCAGTAAAAGTCCTTTCACTACATTTTCTTTCAGTGCAAGTTGGTCGCTGTATTGATTGTAGAATGCTTTCAAATCCTCATCAGAAGGCTCTTTGGGCAAGCGTTGCTCAATCATTTTTTGCTGATACTGGTGAATGGTGAGCGATTTGCGATAGCTTTCCACCAATTCTTCAATTTCAGCTTTGTTGGTTACGTTTCGTTTTGCATTTTCGTACATCAGCACGTCAGTCACCCATTTTTTGATATAACTGTTGGCAATCTCTGCGCTGTCAGTCTGGTTCACATTGGGTGGGATAATTTGCTGAATTTCATCCGCGTTAAGGTATTTACCTTCCACTTCAAGAATTGGTTTACCCTTGACTTCCTGTGTTGACTTATGTCCACAGGAAATTGTCAGAATAGCTATGACAAAAAGCGTAATGAAAGTAAATTTAGTCATTTTCAAAGGAGTAAAGATGAGAAGTTCAGACAAAACAAAACGCAAGAATAAAAGCCAAAGATAGGACTTTTATTCTTGCGTTTCAGCTTATATTAGTTATTCTTAACCGTTTTCAGCACGTCATCGTTCACTTTTACCTGATATTTTGCACGAAGGGCTTTAATCCATTCCTGCTCCAGAAACTCCTGATAATCAGCTGTTACCAATCCACGAACGTCGGCATAATCTTCCGGTTTAACAATCAATTCACCTACTACAAAGCTAAGTGGATAGTCTTTTGAAGGAACAAAAGCATCTTTTGTTTTGAAAACCTGATTGTCAATTATTTTGTTGTCGCCCTGAACATACAGTCCTTTTTCAACTTTCACATGCTGAATGCTGTCGTTCAACCGAACACGCAGGTATTTTTCGATAGAGTCGGCAGCCGAACGTTTCACTATTTTCTGAGCAGCATCAAAGGTTTCTTTGTCTTTGCAAAGTATTATACGACCTTTATAATGTGGTTTTTCCCATTTGTAGGTGTCTTTGTGTGCCTTGAAGTATTTATCCAGCCCTTTGGTATCTTTCGAGGCTTTATCCCACACTTCGCGATTACTTACTTCGAACAATAAAATTCCGTCGTGGTATTCCTGCATTAGGTTGCGGAAATCGTCGTATTTCTTTTCCAATTGAGTATCTTCAAAGGCAAGTAATTCTGCATCGACAAACGCATCCAGTTTCTCGTTGATAACTTCAGAAGCAATCGTTTTTTCAGACGCACTGTTTTTCTTCAGGTATTTTGCAAAATCAGCCTGTGAGTAATTCTTTCCAGCAACGCTGAAAAGCGGTTTGTCTAACTTAGCTGCTTCTGCAATAAAAATTGAGTCCGATAATTTGATATCAGTTATTTTATTTTTATCATCTGTATTATTTTCAAATTGATTTGTGTAAACGTCTACACGACGATTTTTAGATCTCCCAATAATCGTTGAATTATCACCAATTGGATCTTCTGCATTTTTTCCGATAATCTCTTTAATTTGAGAAGCCTGAACATTCATTGAAATTAAATAATTAGCAACTTCTTTGGCTCTATCGAATGAAATCTTTTGATTGATTTCTATTTGACCAATATTATCGGAATAGCCATAGAGTGTAATTAACTTCGCTTGGTTTTTTGCTAATTCATTTGCAAATTTTATTAACGCTTTTTTTGCAGAAGAGCTCAATGCGCTCTTTCCGCTCGCAAATACCAAACTAGAAGATATATCTAATTTTGACAGTTTTGTTGTAAGTGTAGTAGTGCTTTTTTGAGATTTAGGTTTTAATAAAGCATAAAATTCTTTGAGATTAGCTGCGTTTAATTTATAACCATTTTCTGCTCTCGATTTAGCCAGAAACGCCTGTTGACCACGGTTTGCACGTTCGTCGCGTTTGATTTTACGTTCCAGATCAGCTTTCAGTTCATCGTACGATGCTAATCCTTTTTTGTCAATCAGTTTCAGAATATGCCATCCATATTGTGATTGAATTGGCTCAGAATAGTCGCCTTTATTTTTCAGTGCAAAAGCAGCTGTTTCAAATTCGGGAACCATACGTCCGGTACCAAACCATGGAAGTTCACCGTTTTTCACGGAGGAACCTTTGTCCATTGAGTGTTTTGAAGCCAATGTTCCAAAATCATCACCGGCTTTAATGCGGGCATAGATTGAATCGATGGTTACTTTAGCCTTCTTGTTTACGGCCTCATCTCCTTTCGAAGTGAATGTCATAATATGTGAAATTAGTACTTCACCCAATGAATTGCGACGGCCATGAACTTTAATAATATGGTAACCAAATGCTGTGCGAACCGGTTTGGAGATAGTCCCAACGGGAGTATTATACGCTACAGTTTCAAAAGGATATACCGTTCGGA
This sequence comes from uncultured Paludibacter sp., assembly GCA_964612615.1. Classification (GTDB taxonomy): domain Bacteria; phylum Bacteroidota; class Bacteroidia; order Bacteroidales; family Paludibacteraceae; genus Paludibacter. The sequence goes on from CAZTDH010000019.1 coordinate 18,541, forward strand.
AAGCCGAAATCCAACTGATATGTCCGCTGTTTTGGTCAGCCGACTGATCCTGCGATTTTTCTTTTGCCACTTTGGCAAAATCTTCTTTCTGAACGCGTTTCCAAACAGCATTTATGTCATTCCATGCTTTCAAGGTGTCAGCAGGAGTTGCATTTTGTGGAATGCGAATTAAAATATGACTCACATCCACGTCTTCTTTCGAGCGGTCATACGCTTCGCGAATAGTTGCGTCATCCACCTTCGAATCGGTCAGATAGGGTTTTGTCAACTGTGAACGATATCCCGACAATTCGGTGATAAACGATTTGGTAGTATCAATTCCCTGTGTTTTGGCTTCTTCAACCTTTAGTTTGAAGTTCACAAACAAATCGACATACTGCTCTAAGGTCTTCTTGTCGAGTGAGTTGTTTGAATTGTTTTTGTTGTAAATGTATTCAAATTCTGATTTTAAAACAGGTTTACCGTTAATGGTCATGAGAACCGGATCGGTAGATTGAGCAAACAGGCTCGACGATAATGCCAGAAAAGCAACTAAACTTAATACTGAACGCTTCATAAATTATTTTAGATGATAATTAAACTTTGATTTAACAATGACGATTCTATCAGGGTTTAAACGATGTTTTTCTTGTTTTGTTGTATTTAATCTCAAAAAAAGCTTCGCAAAGTTATCATTTAATATCTGAAATGAAACCAAGTGAACTTAATTTTAGCAATTATTAATCGAAATTTATAGGTATGATAATGTACTGAAACGCTTATTAACGAATTAAAAATAATTATTGCTTATCACATCAGTAATAAATAAGTTTTTTATAGCTCAATTAGGGTTAAAGTAGCGTTTGAACGTTTGAATGGTAATTGATTTTTGGCTATCTTTGCAAAACTTTTAATCAACCTCCACATGGCACATATTTTAAACGACATTTCCAGAACTTTTAGCGAGTATTTATTAATTCCGGGATTGACAACCAAAGATTGTAACCCTGCGAATATTTCGCTGAGAACTCCGCTCGTGAAATTTAAAAAAGGAGAACAAGCCTCGATTTCTCTGAACATACCGTTTGTGTCGGCTATTATGCAGTCCGTTTCTGATCATAAAATGGCTATTGCTTTGGCACGTTATGGAGGACTTTCGTTTATTTTCGGGTCGCAGGATATTGAGTCACAGGCCGAAATGGTGTTCAAAGTAAAAAGTTACAAAGCCGGATTTGTGGTAAGTAATGCCAATTTGACTCCCGAACATACGTTGAGCGATGTGATTGCATTGAAAGAACGGTCTGGACACGGCACTATCGGAATTACTGATGATGGAACGTCGGATGGCAAATTGTTGGGTATTGTAACCGGACGCGATTACCGCATAACCCGCGATAATCCTGATACGAAAGTGAAAGAATTTATGACTCCGTTTGCAAAACTTGTTACCGGAGAATTCGGAATTTCCATTGGCGAAGCAAACGATATAATCTGGGATCACAAACTCAACTGTTTACCCATTATTGATAAAAATCAGAACCTCAAATATTTCGTATTCAGGAAAGACTACGAAAACCATAAGGCCAATCCGAATGAGCTTTCAGACGATAACATGAAACTGTTGGTAGGTGCCGGTATCAATACCCGCGACTATAAAGAACGTGTTCCGGCATTGATTGAAGCAGGTGTAGATGTTATGTGTATCGATTCTTCCGACGGATTTTCGGTTTATCAGAAAGAAACAATTGAATATATTAAGTCATCATTCGGTGAGCATGTAAAAGTGGGTGCCGGAAACGTGGTGGATCGGGATGGATTCCTTTATCTGGCTGAAGCCGGAGCTGATTTTGTAAAAGTGGGTGTAGGTGGAGGTTCTATCTGTATTACCCGTGAGCAGAAAGGTATCGGACGCGGACAGGCTACAGCACTGATTGAAGTGTCTGAAGCACGCGATGAGTATTTCCATAAGACCGGAATTTATGTACCTATTTGCTCTGATGGTGGTATCGTACAGGATTATCACATGGTATTGGCCATGGCCATGGGCGCTGACTTTATCATGATGGGACGTTATTTTGCCCGTTTCGACGAAAGCCCGACCCGCAAACTGATGGTGAACGGAAACTATATGAAAGAATATTGGGGCGAAGGTTCAAATCGAGCCCGCAACTGGCAACGTTACGATATGGGCGGCAGTGATAGTCTGAAGTTTGAGGAAGGTGTGGACAGTTTTGTTCCGTATGCCGGAAAACTGAAGGACAATTTAGATATAACGCTGGGTAAAATCAAATCGACACTGGGCAGCTGTGGTGTAATTAATCTGAACGACCTGAAACAGAATGCCAAAATCACCCTGGTTTCTTCGACAAGTATTATTGAAGGTGGAGCTCATGATGTCGTGGTAAAAGACACCCGAAGTACGAATAGCTAAATATATCTATCTGATTGATAGAGTTTTGTAAAATAGGAGGCTGACTTAAAACATTGTTTTAAGTCAGCCTCTTTCAGTTGAAAATAGATGTAAATACTCTTTTGGCACGCTTTTTGGAAAAGCCAAAAAATAACAGTAATTATTCATTAATACATTTATCAACATGAAAAACGCAGCAATCTTCACATTACTCATTCTATTAGTAGGATGTAAAAGTCCAAACCTTTTGGTATCATCTGAATTGAAATCAAATACATCGGTTTATGATGTAAAAGGTCGTCAGGGTTGGCAGTTTAATCAGGTAATACGGTACGGTGACTATTTCTCATCTAAAGTCAAAAGAGGTTGGACAACGAAAGTTGAAATTCCATTTGTGGTTAAATTCAAAACTGCAAGCGAAAAGCTAAGTTTTACTCAATACACTCCTGATAGTCTCCAGGCAGATATTTATGCGGTAGGTAAATTTGAGAATAATGAACTTCCACTGCTCAGGGGCTTTCTGAATTATTCACTAAACTATAAAAATACCTTTGCCGGCACTATCATTCCATTTGATGCCACAGGTAATTACTGGGATTTTATTATTTATAATATGGAATCCAGGTTGTCCGACGATAGAGTGTGCGGAAGCGCAAAGGACAGCAAAGGGAATGAAATTATCGTTAAAGGGGTTGATCGGATAGAAGGTCAGGGTGGCTGGATGCAAATGGAATACATTGGTTTTGAGTTTTTTCTGAACGGACAATCCATCGGAGCAGTATCCTGTTTGAATGATGGGCGCGTGTGGATGAGAGATGATATCAGACCGGATATTAAACTGGCTGTTTCAAGTATTTCAACTGCTTTATTGGTGAAACATAATTTGACTGATACTCATAATGAAAGCGTAATTCAGATAGTGAATAAATCAAAGTAATAAAGTACTTAGAAACAACAAATGGCGGGTAATAATCCGCCATTTGTTGTTTCTGAAAGAAATGTATTTTACTCCTGTATCCGCTGTACCGATTTGATTTCCTTGATTTTGATAATGTTTTTGCAAAGGTTGTTGATGTCTTCGGTATCGTGAACATAGATATAAAATCTTCCCGAAAACATTCCGGCATCGGTTTCAATATTCATCTTGTTGATATTCACACCATAACCTTCCGAAATAACTTTCAGGATTTCAATCAACACACCTTTTTTGTCAATACCTTTGATTTCCAGCACCTGAATAAACGATAGGATTTTATGTGTTGCCCAGTCAACAGAAACTATTCGCTCACCAAAGCTACTTTTCAGTTTGGCCGCCACTTTACATTGGCGCTTATGCACAATTACTTTTTCGGATTCGTCCACATAACCAAGCACATCGTCCCCCGGAATAGGATGGCAACATTCACCCAAGATATAGGTTTTCCCGGCATTTTCCTCTGTAAGTTTAACGGAAGCTTTGCGGTCTACCTTGCTGTCGATTGATACGGATTGAGCTTGTTTGTTATCCGAACCGCCGCCAAAAGGCATTTTGAGGTATTTGACAATTACATTTTCAGTTTTCGGTTTAAAGAAAATTCTTTCTAATTCAGCCAAATCCAACGCCCCTTTTCCTGCCTGCAGGTAAAGTTCATTGCGTTGTGTGATATTAAAATGGCGCAGAATAGGTACAATATTTTCATTGTCGGGTAAAAGGCTGAGTTTCGTCAACCCTTGCTCAATGAGCTTTTGACCTTCAGCAATCAAAACTTTTTCTTCTTTTTTAAATAAGTTTCGAAGTTTGGTTTTAGCACGGGCAGTGGTTACAAAATCGAGCCATTCAGGTTGTGGTGTTTGTTTCTTAGACGTGAGAATTTCAATCTGGTCACCACTATTCAGTTTGTAATTGAGGGGAACTAATTTATGGTTTACTTTAGCACCAATGCAATGGCTTCCGAGTTCAGAGTGAACGTTATAAGCAAAATCCAGTGCGGTGGCACCAAGGGCAATGGTTTTGATTTCACCTTTCGGAGTAAATACAAAAATCTCGGATGCAAAGAGATTCAGTTTGAACGTATCCATGAAATCGATAGCGTTCGGTTCAGGGTTCTCAAGTAGCTCTTTAATGGTTTTCAGCCATTTATCCAGTTCCGATTCGTCCGCTTCGCCCGATTTATATTTCCAGTGTGCAGCAAGTCCTTTTTCAGCAATGTCGTTCATGCGCTTGCTTCGGATTTGCACCTCCACCCATCGACCACCCTGCCCCATCACGGTTACGTGAAGCGCTTCATATCCATTGGCTTTTGGTGTGCTGATCCAGTCGCGGATACGCTCGGGGTGAGGTTTGTAAATTCCGGTAATAGCCGAGTAAAGCATCCAGCACTGGTCTTTTTCGCTCATCCCTTCACGCGGTTCAAAAATGATACGTTCCGCCAGAATGTCATAGACTTCTTCGAACGGAATGTTTCGGGTGGTCATTTTATTCCAGATGGAATAAACTGATTTGATGCGCGCTCTTAGTTTGAATTCGTATCCAAGTTCGGTGAGTTTATTGAAAATAGGCTTAGAAAATTCATCGTAAAAAAGGGCTCTGGCTTCTTCATCAACGGCCAGCTTATCTTCAATTTCTTTAAAAGTATCGGGATGTTCAAACTTAAAGCTGAGATTTTCAAGTTCGGTTTTAATGCGGAAAAGTCCGAGACGGTGGGCAAGAGGAGCGTAGATATATTGTGTTTCGCCGGCAATTTTAAATTGCTTGGCCTGTGGCATAGAACCCAGCGTGCGCATATTGTGAAGGCGGTCGGCTATCTTTATCAGAATCACCCGAATGTCTTCGGACATGGTTATGAGCAATCTTCGGAAATTTTCGGCCTGTTCCGACGCTTTTTCAGCAAATACTCCACCCGAAATTTTGGTCAGTCCGTCAACAATCTGTGCAATTTTAGCTCCGAACAAATTCTCAATATCTTCCACCGTGTAATCGGTATCTTCCACCACATCGTGGAGCAGAGCCGAACATATAGACGTAGAACCCAGACCGATTTCTTTCACTACGATACGAGCCACTTCGAGCGGATGCATGATGTAAGGTTCGCCCGAACGTCGTTTTATGCCTTTGTGAGC
>CAZTDH010000020.1:0-23660 GCA_964612615.1 uncultured Paludibacter sp.
GAATGCTACTGCAACAAACAATCCTGTTTCTGTAACCATAAATTCAGGAAAAAGTTTGACATTGGGAGCTTCAGGCGCATTGACTATTAATGCAGGTGGTTCGCTAACTAACAACGGTACTGCAAGTCTGGGAGGTGTCGGACTAGTTACTTTTGCCGGAACTGCAACCATTACGGGAGCTTCAACTTTTAACAATCTGACGTTGAATGGTACAACTACCCTGAACAATGCTCCTACGGTGAATGGAACATTAATCATGAATAGCGGAACAACCTTATTGACCAATTCTCCGGTTTATGGTTCGGCAGCAATATTAAACTACAATCTGAACAACGGTTATGTAACCAAATATAACCAAAGTTTAGAATGGCCGGCTTCAGCAGGTCCGTCCTCTGTAATATTAAGTTCAAATTCCTGGATTCAACTAACCGGAGACCGTTCATTGACCGGTGATCTGACAATTACAGGTGGTGCATTGCAAGCCCACGGGGCACTTCGTACATTGACAATGAGTGGCACAACACAAACCATAAACTTATCGGGTGGTGCAGTTTATGGAACTGAAAATGGAACTAATAACGATTTACAACTCACGATTGCATCGGGCAGTACAACAACGTTTACGGGTAATGCTACTGCAAGTGCCGATGATGAAAAGAAATTCTTTAATATCAATGTAAACAGTGGTGGCACATTGGCACTCAGTCGGGGTATATTATGTAAACATGGCTCATTTACTGTTGGAGGAACACTACAGATTAATAACAACGGATATGTCCAAAGCAATAATACTTCGAATGGAGCACTTGCAAGTACCAATGCTTCTGCTGCTTATTCATCGGGAGGAGCGTTGATCTATAACAGCGGTGGTTCATTCAATTGTTCCGACAAAGAATGGCCGACCACCAACTCACCTGTAAATGTAAGCATTCAAAATTCCGGAACAAATATCATTTTGAATAATTCAAAGTTGATTTCCGGTAATCTGATACTAACCGCAGGTACTTTGACCACAGCTGCCAACACATTGACATTGAGTGGAGCAACATCCGGAGCAGGAATTATTGATGGTACTTCCGGTACAATCGTTTATAATGGAGTTTTGGCTCAAACGATATCGAATCTTAGCAATGTAAATAATCTAACACTTAACAACTCTGCCGGAGCATTATTGGCTGCATCAACTACAGTGAATGGAACACTGGCTTTGACAACTGGCAACCTGATCACTGGAGCTAATACCCTGACATTAAAAGCAGCAATTTCCGGAACAGGTAAGATTGATACTGGGACTTCGGGAACACTGGCTTTGGGAGGAACTTCAGAACAAACATTAGATAATACGAATCTTGCAGGCAATGCTGTATATAATCTTACATTAAATTCAGGTTCAATTCTAAGTGTTGCTGCCGGAAAAAACCTTACAGTAAGTAATGCTTTAGCAAACAGCGGAACATTGAATTTGCTTTCAACAAGTTTAGATGGTACAGCCACTATTCTAACACCAGCTACTTTAAATGGTGCTGGAACAACTACAGTTCAACAATACCTAAAGGGTGGACGTAACTGGTATATCAGCAGTCCGGTAACCGGTGCTAAAAGCAATGATGTATTTAACATAATTAGTCCGGCCACAAATAAATTGTATTGGTATGATGAAATACACGGTAGTTCTGCGCCATGGCCAACAATTACGGATAATGAAACTCTTCCTGAAATGCAGGGATATGTGGCTAATATGACTAGCGATGCTGTAGTAACATTCAGCGGAACACTGAATACTACCAAATCCATTACCCTTCATCGCACAGCACTTCAAACAAAGGAAGGATTTAATCTGGTTGGTAATCCGTATCCGGCACACATTAGCCTTACAAAAGCTATTACAGATAATGCAAATGCATTGAATACAATTTGGTATCGTACATCAACATCTTATGATTCTCAAAATTCAAAATACATTTATGCATTTAATACATGTCTGATTTATGACGATGGATCATATCTGAGTAGTCCCGACGGAACTACTAATGTAATTCCTCCAATGCAGGCATTTTGGGTAAGAGCAAATACGGGTGGTGGAACACTTACATTTACAGATATAACTCGATCACATAATTCGTCAAATCCATTGAAATCTCCCGCTTTGAAAAGTGCTACCCAACAGGTATTACGCCTTCAGGTTTCAAATGGTTCAAGCACTGATGAAGCAGTTGTATATTTCAATCCGAACGCTTCGAACAGTTTTGATACATACGATTCACCAAAAATGACAAACGGAACGGCATCAACTCCTGAAATCTATACTTTAGCCGGAAGTGAGCAACTGGTTATCAACGGTATGAGTTCAATTCAGTATGATACTGAAATTCTGTTGGGATTCACAACCGGTCAAAGCAATACTTTTACCTTGAAGGCATCTCAATTCAGTGATTTTGCATCAGGTACTCAAGTTATTCTGCGAGATAAACTGTTGAATGCCGAGCAGGATTTGACTTTGGCTGATTATACTTTCAGTTCAGATGTAACTTCAACAAGCAGTCGTTTCTCACTTGTGTTTAAAGCTCCTTCAGTAGCAACGGGAATTAATACTAACATTTTCAATAATGTCTGGATTTCGACCAATGCGAATAATCAAATTGTGATTAAAGGAGCACCAAGCGGCGAAAGCACCCTGATAGTTTGTAACGCTATTGGTCAAAAACTGATTATTAAAAACATCACTGAGAAAAGCTCTGTATTACAAACTCAACTTCAACCCGGAGTGTATATGCTAACTGTTACAAATGCCGGAAGAAAGATGACTAAGAAAATAATAATTGATTGATATTTAATTAGGTTTTAATAGTTTTTTTTCGGTAATTTCCTGCCTGCTCTGTTGAAGAGCGGGCAGGAATAATACAAAATTCAAAAAATTAATTCAACGTTACAAACACAATAAAACAAACAAACCACTGAATGCCAACTAGTTTAAAAAATACAGCAAGTTTATTACTCCTGATAATTGCCTGTAATTTATCTGCTCAAAACCCTGTAAATCCCTTTAAAGCTCCGCTTTATTGGAATGTGTATGAGAATAATTACCTGCAAAGTAAAGCCAATGTAGCTAATAATTACATTTCGGAAGCAGACTGGCTTGCCAATATAAACTGGGTGGATGCCAATTTGAAAAGTTCGGGATACAACATAATTTGTATTGATGGCTGGGGTGACGTGGATTATAATCTGTATGGCTACCGAACCAAACATTCATCGGCATGGGTGCATGATTATGCCTGGTGGTCAACATTTCTGCAAAGCAAAGGAATGACTCTTGGTATGTACGATAATCCGCTTTGGGTAAATAAAAACGCGGCCAATGCAGGTATCAAAGTTAAAGGGACGAATATCCTACTTTCGAGTTTGATAAATAGTTCCGAAAATGCAACCTGGTTTAATTGGCTTCAGGTAGACCGCACAGGAGCAAAAGAATATCTGAAAGGATACATTCAACATTATGCCGATATGGGTGTAAAATACCTCCGGGTCGATTTTCTTTCGTGGTACGAAAGTGGTTGGGACAGGTACATGGGAACAGTTGGACCCGTCAGAACACTTGCCAATTACCAAACGGCCTTGCAATGGATGCGTGAAGCCTGTGATGCTAATGGGATGTTTCTGAGTATGGTAATGCCGAATTTGAATAACGATGGAGTTTCCGAACAAAAATTCGGTCACATGGTCAGAATTGACGAAGACTGTACAGATGGTGGCTGGACCCGGTTTAGCGACAATGCGCGGGGAGTAAAGCGCAGCGGTTGGTCGCAATATGCCAATCCGTTCGACGGGTTTATTTATTGGTCGAAAATGGCCGGAAAAGGTAAAATGATTCTCGATGGCGATTTTATTAGGTTGAATACTTACAGTAATGATGAAGAACGCAAAACGGTTGTTTCGTTGCACTTGATGGCAGGTGGCACGGTTTCGGTTGCTGATCAGTATAATAGTATTGGCGCAAGTTTGTGGATTTATCAGAATGACGAAATGCTTGCTTTGAATAAAGACGGATTTGTTGGAAAACCTTTATCGGCCGACCCTACGAATGCTTTAAGTCAGGTTTGGAAAGGACAACTTACGAATGGTGATTGGATAGTCGGGTTTTTTAACCGTGAAACAAGTTCGCAAACCCGAAGTATCAGTCTGTCAACTGATCTGGGGCTGTCCGGAAATGTATTTGTTCGTGATTTATGGAGTCATTCCGATATTGGAAGTGTAAGCTCTTTCAGCAGAAGTGTCCCATCACATGCCTGCCAGATATACCGTATTTCGGCCAATCCAACTAAAGTTATTTCGCCGGTGTTAAGTCAGAAAAGTGGAGTATTTACAGGGGCTTGTTCGGTAAGTTTAGCAACTACTACAACTGGTGCATCTATTTATTACACCCTTGATGGTACTGTTCCCTGTTCTGTGTCTCAATTGTATTCAAATCCGGTTATAATTACCAGCACTTCTACACTCAGCGCAATAGCCATTAAGTCGGGCATGGCAGATTCTTATATCAGCAAAGAAACGTATACGATTAATGTTCCTGTGCCACAAACTGCTGTGTTCGTGGGTGGAACATTTAATGGCTGGAATTTGCCATCGTTGCCCATGTCCTATTCGGGAAACAATAACTGGCAGTCAGGTCTCGTTTCAATGACAGCAGGTAATCACGAAATGAAGTTTGCCAACTCGTCAAACTGGTCGGGAATTGATTGGGGCAATACTTCCGGGTTAAAAGGTATAGCATCACTCAGTACAGGCGGGTTACCGAATCTTAGCTTCACGATTCCAACGACAGGAAATTACAGCATTTCGTTTAACGATGCTAGTTTAGCTTATTCAATCACAAGTATGTTGACAGGGATTTCAGGATTATACAGTTCGGATATTCATGTTTCAGCAATTAAATCATTGAATCAGGTTGTAGTAGATATTGACAAAAACGAAAGTGCTGAAATTGAAATTGTTAGTCTGAGCGGGCAATTACTTTATAAAATGAATTCGGATTTGAAGAAAAATGTGATTGATTTAAAACCATATATCCGAAACAGTTTCTTTATAGTACGGGTGAAGACAAATTCTACTACTTCCAGCTGTAAAATTGTATTGTAGAGGTTTTTTATTCTCCGGATAATATTCAAAATTTATGAGTTATTTGACAAATCTTTCACGTCGCACTTTTCTTCAACGAAGTGCAGCCATTGCTTCTACATTTGCTATGGGTTCCATTATTCCGCTTGAATTGACTGCTAAAGGCTTATCAACTCCGAAAAAAAAATCAGTTAAGCCCGGTTTTTTCCCCGAAGATTTTTGGTGGGGAGCTGCCACAGCTGCATATCAGGTTGAGGGAGCAGTAAATGAAGATGGTCGTGGACAAAGCATTTGGGATACTTTTAGTCATACAGCCGGTCGAACATTCAATGGAGATACAGGTGATGTGGCTTGCAATCAATATCAGCTTTTCGAAAGTGACATTAAATTGATGGCTGAGCTAGGAATTAAACATTATCGTTTTAGTATATCGTGGTCTCGAATTTTGCCTGATGGCAGAGGTCAGGTGAATGAAAAAGGAATTGATTATTATTGCCGCCTGATTGACACTTTGCTAAAATATGGAATTGAGCCACACGCAACATTGTATCACTGGGATTTACCTCAGGCACTTCAAAATCGGTATTTAGGCTGGCAAAGCAGAGAAATTGTTGGAGATTTTGCCGACTATGCAACTGTAGTTGTCAAACGATTGGGCGATAGAGTACAACATTGGATGACCCTGAATGAAATATCGTCTATGACATACAACGGATATGGCGTTAAAAACAAACCGATTCATGCCCCCGGATTAATGTTAAACTCAAGAAAAGAGTTTCTTCAAATTATTCACAATGCACTTTTGGCACATGGAGCATGTTGTCAGGCAATAAGAGCTGCATCGCCCGGCAAAAGTTTTGTATCCATTGCCGAAAATTTCAACAGTTATGTACCTGTTATTGAAACGTCCGAAAACATTATTGCATCCCGAAAAGCATTTCTGAGGGATGAAAAAAACGGTGGTATCATTATGCCTGTTCTCACAGGGAATTATTCTGAAACCTGGCTTGCCGATTGTGGTGCCAATGCTCCAACCATTGCGGGTGGAGATATGAAACTTATAGGACAGCCCTTGGATGAATTAGGTTATAATTGTTATTCAGGAGTGTATGTTGCTACTGCTGATAACGAAAAAGGATTCGAAGCCATACCATTTAATTCAAGATATCCGAAAGGAAATGTGTATTGGCTCAATATTTTACCTGAATCTATCTACTGGGGTGTTCGACATATTAGCGAAACAGCGGGTTGTCCCAACTTACCAATTTTTATTAGCGAAAACGGATTAGCTGATGGCACGGAACTGACAGCGAAAGGAGAACTAAACGATATTGACCGGGTTATGTATTATCGCAGTTACCTTACTCAGGTTCATCGAGCGGTTGCAGAAGGTTTTCCATTAATTGGTTATTTTCCCTGGAGTTTATTGGATAATTATGAATGGGCCGATGGTTATTCCAGTCGTTTTGGGATGGTTTATGTAGATTATGCAACACAAAAACGTATTCCGAAATTAAGTTATCATTGGTATCAGCAAGTGATAAAAAATAGTCGTGTAATGTAAAAATTGCAGTTTTCAGTATCGAAAAATCAATAATTCCAAATTATGAAAAAATACAAATTTAGTCAGCCATCCTTTTTTATTCTGTTTCTGTTTACTATCAGCGCCATCTGTTGTTGCAAGGGTACAACTCCCGATGTAACTCCCGATCCGCCAGCCAATACGGAAACTCCTGCATTCAGCAATTTAAGTATTCAGACTGATAAAGCAGTGTATAAACCGGGCGATGATGTTACTTTCTCTATGGATATTTCGGGACTACCAGCAGGAGCAAAAGTTAGATATAAATACCTGAATACGGTTATTTCGGAAGCTACTGTAAGTGCTTCAACCTGGAAATGGGCAACACCTACCGACGATTTCCATGGATACAATGTCGAAGTATATGCTACTGCCAATAATATTGAAACCATTTATGCGGTTACAGGCGTTGATGTTTCATCGGTTTGGACCAAATTTCCGCGCTATGGATTTATTTCTAAATACCCGATTCTCGCTCAGACTTCCGTCGATTCGGTTATTGATAATCTGAACCGCCTGCACATCAATGGTCTTCAGTTTTACGACTGGCAAAACAAGCATCATAAACCACTGCCTGTGGTTGGTACAACTCCACTTGCCACATGGAAAGACATTGGCGGACGCGATAACTATTTTGCAACTATTCAGCAATATATCAGCGCTGCTCACGGATGTGGAATGAAGACCATGTTCTATGATCTGGTGTACGGGGCATGGGAAAATGCCGAAGCCGATGGAGTGGATGTAAAATGGTATATTTATAACGATCCGACCCACACCAACCGCGATTTTTTTGCCCTGAATTCACCGTTTTTGAGCAATCTTTATCTGCTCGACCCTGCTAATACCGGATGGCAAAATTATATGGCCGGCGAAGTAAACAATGTGTATAAATATTTAGCTTTCGATGGTTATCACATGGATCAGGTAGGCGACCGCAGCACACGTTATCGCTACGATGGTACTAACGCTTATTTGGCAAATGCATTTAAACCATTTATCGATGCCATTAAAACTGCTGCACCAACAAAATATAATGTGCTGAATGCGGTGGCTCAGTACGGACAGCAGGGTATAGCTACGTCCACATCCGACTTTTTGTACACTGAAGTATGGTCGCCATCCGACAGTTATAATGATTTAGCCAATATTATCAAACAGAATAACACCTTGAGCAATAATACTAAAAATACTGTGTTGGCTGCCTACATGAACTACGACATGGCAAGCAGTCCGGGTTATTTCAATACGGCCTCGGTGTTGACAACCGATGCCGTTATTTTTGCTTTTGGTGGTTCACATATCGAAATGGGAGAACACATGCTTTGCCGTGAATATTTTCCAAACAGCAGTCTGTCTTTAAAAGATGATTTGAAAAAATCACTGATTAATTATTACGATTTCTCAGTGGCATATCAAAATCTGCTGCGAGGTGGAGGTACTTTCAACACGGTGACAATGGCTTCTATCGACAGTAAAATTGCGATTTCAACCTGGCCGGCATCGCTGGGAAAAGTAGCCGTTTTTGGAAAAAAAGTTGACACGCGACAGGTTATTCATTTTATTAATCTTACGAACTCTTCGACTCTGAAATGGCGTGACAATACAGGAATTCAGGTGATACCGGCTTTGATAAAAGAGGCGAAAGTGGTGCTGACTTCCGAAGCCACCGTGAAGAAAATTTGGATTGCCTCACCCGATGTGGTCGGAGGAGCATCGCGTTCAATCAATTTCACCCAATTGGCTAATAAAGTGAGTTTTATATTACCCGAGTTGAAATACTGGGATATGGTTGTGGTTGAATATTAGTTGATTAGGGAATTGGATTTGAGAGTGAATTAAAAAATATCAGGAATGAATCGGAAAATTAGTATTATAGTTATCGTGTTGTTGATTGCTACACAGTGGCAAATGAGTGCGCAGACAATTTATCAATCAAAAGCCTACAGTATTTATTCCGACCGGGTTAGTCAGGGAAATTTTACTGCCAAAGTGCTTTCGCCAACCGAAATGTGGTCGGATTACCGAAGTCCCGAGGCCGAAAAATATTGCCCGAAAATTCAGTTTAAATTCAGCATCAATTGCCGCGATAATGAAATGAAGTCGGGTACCGATCATTCCGTTGTGTTACATCCCGAAAATGGAAAATGTGTTAGTAATCTGATTTTCGGAGAGCAACTTGCTGATAATAAGAGTATTTCTTCCGAATCAAATCTTCCGCGTAATACAGCCTGGACAATTCGGTTGGATATGCATCCGGTTTTCGATGCGTTTAAAAAAAGCGGTTTCTATACTTTTTTTAACGGTGAAAAACTTTATCCTGCCGATTTCAAAGGAGTTTACATTGCCGGAAATTCACTGCCACTGATGTGGGATTTCAACAATCTTTATACCCGACCGGAACTGGAACTAAAAGACCCTGATGGTGACGGAATTTACGAAACTACCCTGATTATGAATAATAAACAGGATGAAAAACAAAGCGGGGGTCAATGGAAACTTAGCAAAAATATTTCAGCTTTTCCGCAATACAAATCCGGTTTTCCTGTTTCGGATGCCATTTATAATCTGGCTACCGAGGAAATGATTAAAGCTGTTGAACCCGACAGTACGTTCCGTACAGGCAAGGAATGGGCAGGAGTTTGGACGCGCGATATCAGTTACAGCATTATTCTTTCTATGGCTCAGCTGCAACCCAAAGTGGCAAAATACAGCCTGCTCTGCAAAGTAAAAAATAAGCGGATTATTCAGGATACCGGAACCGGAGGAGCATATCCGGCCTCAACCGACCGCATTGTATGGGCTATTGCGGCCTGGGAACTTTATAAAGTAAGCGGCGACAAGGTCTGGCTTGGGCAAGCTTTTGAAATTATTAAAAATACAATTAATGATGACTTGAAAAACGTGTACGATCCCACCACCGGAATGGTAAAAGGTGAATCCTCGTTTCTCGACTGGCGCGAGCAAACTTATCCGCGATGGATGCAACCGGCTGATATTTTCGAATCGGAATGTCTGGGTGCCAATGCGCTTCATTATCAGGCCAATATCGTTTTGTCGGAAATGGCAACTTTACTCCATGAGACTTCCACAGCCAAAAAACACAGGGAAATTGCCGAAAAAATAAAAACCGGTATCAATAAATATCTGTGGATGAGCGATAAAGGTTATTACGGTCAATACCTGTACGGACGGAATTATAAAATTCTGTCGCCACGTGCTGAAGCGCTGGGCGAAGCACTTTGTGTGCTTTTTGGCATTGCCGACGATCAGCAGGCTAAAAGCATTATTTCAAAAATGCCTCAAACAGACTATGGCGTTTCATGTATTTATCCTCAAATTCCGGGAATTCCTCCTTATCACAACAATGCAGTGTGGCCTTTTGTGCAGACTTACTGGGCCATAGCTTCGGCCAAAGCCGGTAATCAGACTTCAGTTCTCGAAAGCCTTGCTGCGGTATATCGTTCTGCTGCTTTGTTTCTTACAGATAAAGAAAATTTTGTTGCCGATAATGGCGATTTTGCCGGAACACAAATCAATTCAAGCAATATGTTGTGGAGTCTTTCGGGCAGTTTGGCATTGGTTCAAAAGGTTCTGTTCGGGATTGAATTTGGAAATGAAAGTCTGAATTTCCATCCTTGTGTGCCCGAATCGTTCAATGGAAAACGCACACTCAGCAATTTTAAATGCAGAAATGCCGTACTTGATATTGATTTACAGGGATATGGAAATATAATCAAAAAGATCGAACTGGATGGTTCATCCCTTAAATCTCCGTCAATTCCCTATACTCTGAAAGGCAAACACAGTATTAAAATAACATTGGCCGACAAACATCTGGCCAATGCCACTATCAATAAAGTAGGCAATTATACAAGCATTGAAACACCCGCACTAAAATATGAAGATGGAAAACTTAGCTGGTCAAAAATCAGTGGAGCAGGTTCGTACTGCATCTTAAGAAACGCTGAAAAAGTAGCACAAACCACCGATAATTCAATTCAAATCGCATCCAATGGATTTGCTGAATATCAGGTCATTGCGGTGGACGAAATGCAAACAGGCGGTTTTGCTTCTGAACCGCTTATTGTTTGTTCGTCATTACTAGAAAAAATATTAAATCCACAACAACCTGATTCGGTAAGTTCAACGAATACGGAAAAAAATGGCATAGAGATTAGTAAATCAAAAAATAAAAAGGTCACAATTCCTGTGAAAGTAGATAAAACCGGAACTTATGCCATACAATTTAGCTATTCAAACGGAAATGGGCCGATAAATACCGAGAACAAATGTGCTATCCGCAGTCTGCATCTAGATGGAAATTTTGCCGGGACTGTGGTGTTTCCACAGCGTGGAAAAAACGAATGGTCGAACCGGGGAAATAGCAATTTTGTGCATATAAAACTGACCGAAGGAACACATACTTTAACCTTGGCTTTTGAACCCCAAAACGAAAATATGAATGGTTCAGTAAATCAGGCAATAGTTAATACTCTACGACTCTTTTGGTTGAATTAAAAATTCCACAACAGAAAAACCGTTAAATAATATTGAGATATTCATTTGTTTAGTCATAATTCCATTATATATTTCATCCCAGTGTCTAAATACATATATCTGTTTATCTGATATATAAGCTCCAAAATGCAAATATTTCATTATATATTTTTTTTGTAGAAAATAATCAGTTATTAGTCTATGTATATTTGTATCGAATAATCTGACAAATACAATTTGGCAGCAATTAAACAAATCGATCAATAACTTTAAATTATTTATATCATGAAAAAACTATTCTTTTTATTTTGCTTTATGTCAGGTATTATGAGCTTAAATGCTCAGACAATTTATTATTGGAGAAATGATCAAGGTGCAGGCGATAATGCATCATGGTCGAGTACAAGTCCGTATTACTTTTGGAATGGTAGTGCAGGTGCAGTACCTCCCGGAGCTGACATAATTCAGTTTGAAGGAAGTACAGGACTTATAACGATTAACGATTTGGCAGCTACCAACAGGTTTAAGCTTAACTTTTATAATTCGTCTGTTTCGCGTACCCTGAATGGAAGCACTACAAATGTTTTCTACGATTATGGAGGTACAAGTCCATTGATACAAAACTGGACGGGAGTTCTTCAAACAATTAATTTTCCATTTCAAATAGGTAACGAAAGTTCCAATTCAACGCCACCTAATTATGCTTATGGAATGCATATTTGGGCTGGATCGGGTGGTTTAAACATTGGCTCAACTATTTCGGCAGCAAATGCTACGGGTACTATAAAGGAATTAGTGTTGACAGCCTCTGGTACAAACAACCTCACTTTGAGCGGAGTTATTTCGGATGGAAGCGGAGCAATTAAGTTGTCGAAATGGGGTACAGGAACTTTATTATTAAGTGGCAGTAATAGTTATTCAGGAGTCACAACAATATCCGATGGAACTTTAAAACTCGGTAGTCCAACCGCGTTGGGTTCGGTAGCCGGCTCAACAAATGTAATTTCGGGAAAGACTTTAGATTTGAATGGTATAACTTACACCAATGCAGAACCATTAACCATAAACGGAACCGGCTATTCGAGTGCAGGAGCGGTTAGTAACAGCAGTGCAACTGCAGCAACTTTCCCCGGTTTATTGACATTGGGAGCGGCAAGTACAATCATTGGTGGTACAGGCATCATTGCACTTACAAATACAGGTACTATTACCGGAGCTTCTGATTTGACATTAGACGGTAACTCTGGAGGTAGCATAGCAAGTATTATTGGTATAAATGATGGAACAAGTGTTCATAATTTAATCAAAAATGGAACCGGAATTTGGAAACTTTCAGGCGTTAATACTTATACAGGTCAAACTCAAATAAATAATGGTGATATATGGATAGAAAGTGGTGGTGATATTAATACAGCAAGTGCTATATGGCTTGGAAATGGAGCAGCACTTAGTACAACAGCCAAATTATATCTTTCGAATTTAACCGGTGGTACTACATTTGCCAGAAGTATTAATGTAAATGCCGGAAATTCAGGTACGCGGATTATTGGAGGCCAAAACACTTCGGGAACTAATACTTTTTCTGGAAATATTGTAAGAAGTTCTAATCAGCCACTTACAATTGATGTACCTAATGCAGGTGGTACTTTATCTGTATCAGGAGTAATTAATGGCACGGGGGATATAAAAAAGATTGGTAATGGTATGTTAATTCTACCTACAAGTGGAGCTCAGAATTCATTTACAACTGGCAGCTGGTTAATTGAACAAGGTACTATGTCATTCAGTTGGTTTGGAAAGAATCTGAATGCAAGACCCATTATACTTGGTAATGCAACAGATGCAGGAACAGTTCAATATGATGGTACAGCAGGTGCCCAGACTGTGCCTATTTCTACCAATGCCGGTGGAGGTAAATATATTAATATTCCGAGCGCTGACCTTTCATTAACCCCGACAACACAAACACAAACAATCGCAGGAACTTTTGAAATAGCCTGTAATAATACTAAATATCTTGAACTTGCTTATATTTTAAGTGGTGCTGGAGGAGTTAAAGTATCTTCTACGGGAACAGGACATCTAATACTTTCCAGAGCAAATATCTATTCTGGTGCAACAACAATTAATGCTGGAGTTTTAAGATTAAATGCAACAAATGCCATACCTTCAGGTGCTACAGGCGTTCAAAGCGCTGTTACTTTCAACGGAGGCACATTAAGTACCGGATTAACTTCTAATGGATTTAGTTGCGGTACAAGTACTTATCCCATGGGTGTTCTGACAGTTGGAGCAAGTGGAGGAACCATTGCGCTGGCAGCTACAACATCAACTCAGAATCTTTATTTTGCTAATAGTTCAGCAGCAAGCTGGGGCGGTGGCACATTAACTATAAGCGGTTGGACTGGTACGATAGGCGGAACAGGAACTAACGGTCATATTTATATTGGCACAGGAACCGGTACGTTGACCGATGCTCAATTAGCCAAAATATCATTTAATGTTGCTGGAGTCACAAGCAAAGGAGCTAAACTTTTGTCGTCAGGCGAATTGGTGCCGGTTACAAGTCCAATGTACTTATGTTCAGGCAATTTTGCTTCACCCGGCAGTTTTACTGAAACAAGTGCTGTGGCCATGACAGCCATGACAGGAAAGGGTCCAAATAACAATACAAGTTATTATTTATCAACAACTTCTACAAATACCGGCTCCGACTATTTTAAATTTTTAGGAGATAATACCGGTACCGGAACTTATTACGGTCCTTCGGCAAATACCTCAGAAAATCTTTCCACAAGTTTTGCGTTATCAACTGCTTACAGAGCAAATGGTGCCTCTTTTTATATTGCAGGAACAAGTGCTAAAAGATATGTTTTCAAAACCGTTGGAACCACTATTTCAAATGCTTCAGCTGTTGTGTTCGATCTGGGATTAAGTGGTGTTGTTCAAACAGTTACATCTGTTGCACAAAGTCCGGCAAGTGGAAGCGTTTATCCGGGTTTTGCCACAACAGTAACAGCCACCATTTCAGGTGCATTTACCGGAAGTCAACAAGCTTATTTGCGCTATTCTACCAGTTCTACTTTTGCAAGTTCTACAGTTGTTGCCATGACTGGCTCTGGTACTACTTATACTGCTGATATACCATCCGGAACCAATGTAGCCGGAACTCCCGTTTATTATTATATATTTACGTCGGGTAGTGCCGGTACTAATCCTGCTTCGGATGGTTCTGATGCCGATTTATTTGCAATAAATTACAACGATAATGCTGGAGCGAATTATGCTTATACTCCGCTTGCCAGTATTCCGGCAATTACGTTCACCGTTGCCAGTCCGGGTTCCGGTTCATCGGGTTATGTTGGAAATACAATCACGGTTAGCGGTGCTAATTTATCGGGTGTCAATTCATTGAAAATAGGCGGATCAGGAGGAACAACGGTTTCTTCTTTCACTGTTGTGAATTCAACCACCATAACTTTTAATGCAATCGATGCAACAGGAACAATATGGCTTTCGGATGGTACAAATACTGCTTCAAGTGCAGCAACTTACACGAATCTGGGTTATATGTCGAATGCCGATGCTGATTGGAATACCGGTTCAACCTGGCTTGGTGGAGCTATTCCTTCTGCCGGTTCTGCGGTTCAAATTGCCAATGCAGTAACGCTAAACTCCACCGCAACAAATAATCCGGTTTCGGTTACAATAAATTCTGGCAAAAGCCTGACATTAGGTGCTTCGGGTGCTTTAACCATAAATGCCGGCGGTTTTTTAACGAACAATGGAGCTGCTTCACTTGGAACTAACGGAACCGTAAGTTTTGCAGGAAGTGCAAGCATTACCGGTGCCACTACCTTTAATAATTTAACGTTAAATGGAACTACAACATTGAATAATGCTCCAACAGTAAATGGAACATTGACCCTGAACAGCGGTACAACTCTGGTAACAAATTCACCTGTTTATGGAGCTTCTTCGGTATTAAAATACAATTTGAATAATGGATATGGAGCTAAATATAATACCAGTCTTGAATGGCCTGCAAGTTCCGGTCCTTCATCGGTAATTCTGAACACAAATTCGTGGGTTCAAATGACTGGCGATCGCTCATTAACCGGCAATCTGACTATTACGAGTGGCGCTTTACAAGCAACAGGTGCTTTACGCACATTGACCATGAGTGGAACCACTCAAACCATAACTGTCTCTACCACTTCGGGAGGAGCAATTTATGGAACTGAAAACGGACCCGGCAATGATTTGCAATTAACTATTGCCAATGGTAGCACAACAACTTTTAGCGGTGATGCAACAACAACTGCTGATGATGAAAAGAAATTATTTAATGTAAGTGTTAATAGTGGTGCTGTTCTGGCTCTTAGCCGGGGAATATTGTGTAAATGGGGAGCTTTTACGGTTAATGGTACTTTGAAAATTAACGCTAATGGTTATGTACAAAGTAATAATACAACGAACAGTGCTCCGACAAATTCAAATAAATCAGCTGATTATTCGGGTGGTGGTTCACTGGTTTACAATACCGGTGGTACATATTTAAGTTCTGATAAAGAATGGCCAACAAGCAATTCGCCGGCAAATGTTACAATTCAAAACTCCGGAACAGACCTTAGTTTAAATAGTTCGAAAAATATCAGCGGCGTTTTGACTCTGGCAAATGGAACATTAACAACGGATGCAAATACGCTTACAATTACTGGCTCTATTGCAGCTACCGGAGGTTTAATAAATACTGGTACCGCAGGTACACTTGTTTTTGCCGGAACATCGGAACAAACTCTTCAAGCTTCATGTCTGACTTCAGGTTCGGTAAATGTATTAACGATTAATGCTGGTGTAAAACTTAGCACTTCGGGTACTATTTCTGCTGGTTCCCTGAATATTTTAAGCGATGGAATTAAAGGCACCGGAACATTGAAAGATGGTGGTTTACTTAGTTCGGCAAATTCAAATATTCAACAATACCTCTCAGCGGCACGCAACTGGTATATTTCTTCTCCTGTATCAGGAGCAAAAGCTAAATCAGGATATACATTTTACCGGAGAGACGAAGCAAACAACAACTGGCTAACAATGACAACAGGCGATGGCAGTGCTTCGGGTGATGCCTTGAATGTAGGTCAGGGATATATTGCCTATTTAGCATCGGGCACAGCTACTTATACTTTTACCGGAAGTCTGAATACCGGAAATCCCGAAATTACAATTTACCGAACAGCAGCTCAGGCAATCAAACCCGGGTTCAATCTGATTGGAAATCCATATCCTTCGTATCTGAATATGCGCAGTATCGTTAATTCTACAGCCAATCTCGAAAAATCAATCTGGTATCGCACTCAGAAGAATAGTACAAGCACGTATTATTTTGATACTTACAATACCGTGGGTAATTTAGGTACGAATAACAGCCAGAATAATCCTTTTATTATTGGAACAGTGGCACCGATGCAGGCAGTTTGGGTACGTGTTAGTGCTGGTCAGAGTTCATCGACGATTACGTTTAACAACTCGTATCGTACGCATGCAAACGACACGATTAATCCATTGAAATCGAAAGCATTAAATGCTGCTGAGCAACCGATACTCCGCCTTCAGGTTTCGAACGGAACAAACAGCGATGAAGCCATAGTATATTTCAACAGCAATGCTTCGAATGCTTACGACAACTATGATTCACCAAAAATGTCAAATAACAGTCCTTCTGTTCCCGAAATTTATCTTACTGCCGGAGGCGAACAAGTATCCATCGATGGTTTGAATTCGGTTCAGTACGACACTGAATTGGCACTGGGCTTTACTAACACTGCCACTCAGACAGGTTCGTTTAGTCTGAAAGCTTCACAGTTCAGCAGTTTTGATCCCGGAACAGAACTTTACCTGAAAGATTACCAGAGTGCCGACCCAACTCAGCTTATTAATCTGAGCGACGGTAAAAGCTATACTTTCAATTCGGATGCGGTTAATACCACCGGACGTTTTGCCCTGATTTTCAAAGCTCCATCGCTGACAACCGGAATCAATCCGGATACTCATGCTGATGTTTGGATATCGATGAATGCTAATAATCAGATTGTGCTTAACGGTGTGAGTGGAGCAACTAAAGTAGCCGTTTACAATGAATTGGGACAGAAAATTCTATCTCAAACCCTGACGACAGGCACAAAAGCTTTGGAGACTAAATTTGCAGCGGGAATTTATTTTGTTACTATTAATAATACAGGAAAAACGATAACTAAGAAAGTAATTATTGATTGATCATTTTAAACGAAAACCTTATCTGTGATTGATTTGATGTATGAGGTTCATCCCACTCTGAGTTTCAGGGTGGGAGAGAACCCGATTTAAATACCAATATTTAATTTATTATTAGCATGGACACGAAAAATACTACTCAGCACAAATCAACGTACACAATGCCTGTAATTCAACGCATTGAGTTGGATAATGAAATTGCGTTACAATTAGAGTCCACACCACCTCATGCTCCGGGAGAAGCCCGACTGAATGCTCCGGAATATTTCAACAGCGACCCATTTAAATCATTGCCGGTTTAATTTTCAGATTACATTTTTTAAATCCAACCTTTAACTTATATTCTTATTTATGCGAATAGGACTGCTCTTGTTTTTGTATTTTTTGATCACTTCAAGCCTGTTTTCACAAAGAGGATATTACGATGCTCCGTATAAACGATATGAAGCCGAAACCGGCACGCTTAGCAGTGCTACAAGCCTTTCACGTTCATTTATTCAGTCCGATTTGCAAAGCGAAGCATCCGATCAGCTTTGTGTAAATCTGTTTAATACCAATTCGGCAGTGGAGTGGACTATGATCGAAGCTGCGGATGGACTTGTGTTGCGTTACAGTGTTCCCGACGGACAAAGCGGAACGCTGGGTGTGTATAACAACGGAACAAAAGTGAGTACGCTTACACTCACTTCCAATTGGTCGTGGCAATATTTATGGTCCGATTCAAATCCGAATAATGCCGGAGTGGTCAATCAGAATCCACGCATGCGCTTTGATGAGCTTCGGCTGAAATTAGCTGCCAAAATTCCACTGGGTGGAAAACTGAAACTTATACGCGAATCGGGCAATATAAGCATTGATTTTGTGGAAATGGAACCAATACCGGCCGTTAAAACCGCACCGGCAGGCTCAGTGTCCTATTCCGGCGATGGCAGCACCTTGCAAACTTTTATTGATGCCAATCCGGGTAAAACCATTTTTCTTCCCACCGGAGTCTATAATGTAAACCGTAAACTCTGGTTTGGAAACGATAATACCAAATTAATGGGTGCCGGAATGTGGTACACGCAGATTAATTTTACGTTTTACAGTCAGACAGGTTCAACCAACGAAGGCGGATTATATGCCGATGCAGTGAATGTCGGTTTTTCTGATCTTTATTTAACTACCGTTCGTAATTCCAGAAGCTATTCTTACAAAGCCATTAACGGAGTATTTACTTCAGGTTCAATCATTGAAAATGTGTGGGCTGAGCACTTTGAAGCCGGAGCCTGGATAGCTCAATATTATTACTCAGCCACGCCCTATACCAATGGATTAATTATCCGAAATTGTCGTTTCCGAAACAATTATGCCGATGGGGTTAATCTGTGCAAGGGAACACGAAATACGCTGGTAGAACATTGCAGCTTCCGGAATAACGGTGACGACGATATGGCCATCTGGTCGGCTGATGGGATTGAATGTCAGAATAATACCTTTCAATACTGCACTTCCGAAAATTGCTGGCGCGCTGCTGGTTGTGCCATTTACGGTGGTTATAACAATAAGGCTAATAATCTGTATATTAAGGATAATCTGGAAGTGGGATTGCGCGTGAATAACTGTTTCAGTGGTATTGCATTTAACGACGCAGGATTGCATCAATTTACCGATATTACCATCGATGGCTGTTCTTCTTTTAACGACTTGTTTAACAACCCGGTAGGAGCTATTGATTTGGTTTGCAGCAATAAAGCCGGTACTCAGGTAAAAAATGTAAAATTCAGCAGAATTGATATTCTTGATTCCAGAAACGATGCCATAAATTTCGATAAAATTGCCGGCGATGGATTCTATAACATTAGCTTTGAAAATATTAGTATCAAGGGAACCGGATTGGAATATCCCGACAATAATGTCAATAAGCTCACGAACAAACGCGGATTTGGGGTGCTTTTTGACGGCAATCCTGCTGGAAATGCCACATATTGCAGTTTTTCGCTAACCAACCGGGGTGGAAATGCCGATGCGAATATGAATACTACCAATATCGGTACCCTGTCGTGGCAGGTTCCTGCGGGCTGTGTTACAACATCGGATATTACGACTCAGAAAGATAATCCTGAAGTTGAAGTTTATGGAAATATTGTGACCGTCAACCATCTGAATGTCGATGAAAATATATATGTTTACAACCTTATGGGAAAATGTATTTATTCTGCAATAACTCGTTCGGAATCAGAGAGTTTTAGAATAAACCGGGATGGAATTTATCTGCTGATAGTTCAAAACGCTAAATTCAACAGGAAAATTCGTATTCAAAATAATCAATCATAAACTATCAAATCAATACTTTCAAAATGAAGAAATTTCTTTTTCAAATAGTTTTTGTGTTATCTATGATAATTACCTGTATGTCAGGTGTTAGTGCTGCAACAATTGCCAATCCGGTGATTAGCACCACCTATACAAAAACCAGCGATGCAAGTCCGCTTATTATTCTGGAACAACCCGCTAAATTTACTTTCGACTTTTCAGGAAGTTCACTCACAGGTTCCGAAAATCTGGTTATTTATTTCTGGAGTCCCGGATTTTATTATCCTACCAATTCTTCGGTTGCTCTGACAAATGAAGGCAACAAAATCTGGTCATTATCCTTTACTCCAAGCGTTTTCTTCAACAAATCGGCTGCCGAAATTGCCGAAAATGCAAGTCAGTTTTGGTTTAATATTCAAAATGCCGGAAATACCGATGTGACAGGATCGTTGCACATAAGCTTTGCTACACCGGTATCAACAGCTGTTCCGGCAGCTGTGTTAGGAAATCCGGCCGGAAGCTATGCACTCGATGCACCCGTTAGCTGGACTTTTGATTTATCTAATTCGGGTTTTAAAGCCGGTCAGGATGTGTACATGTATGCCTGGTCACCTTCAAACCCCGATCCAAGCTATACGAATTCAACTTCCATTTCGAAACTGACTTATGCCGGTAATATGAACTGGACGATGACACTCACTCCAACAACTTATTTTGGAAAAACGGTGGCTGAAATTCAGGCTTCCTCGGGCTTTTGGATGAAACTAAAGGATCAGGCCGGAAAAATCGAAACCGGAGCTTTTAATGTTCCGTTTAGCATTGCGGGCAATACTCAGAATTTCTATTTCGATTTTGGTCCCAAAGACGGCACAAACGGCGATGAAACCACAAATCCGGATACAAACGGAAATTACTGGAATAATATATCCAACAATACCGGCGGAGGCCTTATGCCACTGAGTACTTTTTCAGGTCTGAAAAACAGTAAGAATGTAACTACCGGTTATTCACTGGCTTTCAGTGGCACTCAATTTACCACCAACGGAAAACTAACAGGAGGTTTATTGTCGCCTTATGCCAGTCAGCTTGCTTATAACAGCGATTTGGCTATTGCGTCAGCAACTGAAGACTATGTGTATACCCAGGCTCAAACCAATGGTCCGCTTATAACGTTTTCGGGATTAAATACAAACAAGAAATATAAATTCAAAATTTTTGGAAGTCGAAATGTTAGTTCCAATCGAACAACACAGTACACGCTACAAGGCGATGGAGCTGCTGTTACCGGCACCTTAGCCACATCTACGGCTCCTACCGGACTTGGTGGCACGGTTTACATCAATTCTTCCATCACCTATCCTACTGCCAACAATTCAACTGTAAGTTATACTTTAACATCGCAGGGTTCAAATACTCAGGCGGTAACTTATTATGGTAACAACAGCAGTGTCTATGCATCAGGATTCCTGACTCCAGGCCCGTCAGGAACTATTACACTTACAACTGTAACCACAGCGGCAGCTTCTTATGCATACATCAATGCACTTAAAATTGAAGAGTACGATATGCTTCAGGTTGATGCCACTTCAATCGCTATTTCAGGGAGTGATATCACTTCATCCGGTGCCACATCACAAATAACTGTGGTTTATACGCCTTCCAATGCCACAGCGCACGTCATTAGCTGGTCGGTCGACGATACAAGCATTGCAACAATCAATTCCAATGGTTTATTAAGTCCTTTGAAAAACGGAACAGTTACGGTAACAGCTTCTTTTGTGCAAAACGGGTCAACCCTCAGCGCCACAAAACAAATTACTATCAGCAATCAACTTTCGGCCCTTTATCTTTCAGGCACTGCCACATCCGTGGGCGACAATCAGGCTGTTGCTTTGACAATGAATCCTACAGTCGGCATTAATGGACTTGTTGTAAATGGAGAATTTGAACTGGCTACTACTTTGGCAGCCACCGGAACGTTGAAATTCTACGCTTCTCAAACTGATGGCGCAGCCCCGGTTTTTGGTGCGGGAGCAACAGCCGGAAGCCTTCTTCAGGGAGGTTCAGCCATTAATCCGGGTATATCCGGGCCGGCATTAATTCGTGTTTTCCTTTCGACAAACAGCTTTAAAATCTATCCGGTTGATACTCTGAAAATCTCTCAGATGGGTTCCTCGGTTTCTTTTGGCTGGGGTGCTGTCAGTAATCACGGATATGCCTATATGTATAACCAGTTACTTAATCAACGTTTCAATGCAGGTGTGGGTGCCAACTGGAACATTTCCAATATATCGATTGGTGGAAATTCGACGGTTGATATTTTAAATCGCTGGGATTCGGACTTGTTGAATGACGGTTCAAAATATGTAGTTTATGCTTTGTCGCTTGCCAACGAAGGGATTATTGGAGGAGGACAAGCTATTTTCGATCAGTTTAAAAACAATTTGTTATTGCTTATCAATAAAGCAAAATCGGTAGGTAAAATTCCGCTTATTGCCAATTGTTATACCAATTCTTTTTACACATCGTCGGAATATAATTATATCAAACAAATGAATTTGCTGATTCATCAATGGGATGTGGCAAGTACAAATTTGCTGGGTGGAATTGATGACGGAAGCGGTAAATGGCCGATATCTCCTGTAAATTATCAATACGACTCAGCTCATCCAAACGATGCGGGTCATGCTGAATTGTTCTATACGCTTGTTCCATCGCTTTACGATGCAATTAAGGCCGGAAAGGCGCAACCACAGAAAAAAGGAAATAGCTATTTGGCAATGGGAAAAGCAATTACGACTGACATATTAAGTTTTGCCCCCGAAAATACGGTTCATTCATTTACCAGCACATTCGATGTGAAAACCACCGGATCGGGGATAATCAGCACTTTCAGCAACAGTTCGGCAAGCGGAACTTTACGCATCGAAGCTTCGGGAGTGATTAGCTACATTTCGCCAATAAGCGGTTCGGTAAGCGGTTCGACAGTTGTAACCGATGGCCAGTGGCACCGAATTACACTGACACATTATTATGCCTGGGGGAAAACGCTGCTTTATACCGATAATATTCTGGCCGGAAGTATGACCGAAAAACTCACACCAACTACTTTCGTGCTGAATGATGCCGGTTCACCCGACAATATTTCGTATCGCGAGTGGATGTTTTACCGTGCCGGAATGAATGACGATGAAGTGGCGGCTCTGAATGCGGGAGCTATGCTCAAATCAAGTCTTGAAATGTATTCGCCACTCGATGGTTTGCAAATTAATTCAGGCGATGCCTTGTTAAATCTGGCACAAAGCACCAACAAAGTGCAACGGATTTCAATTGCCACAGGAACAAATCAAACAGGACTGAGCGGAGTGAAAATCTATCCGAATCCGGTTGCCGATAAGCTAACCATAGATGGATTAAATTCTGATGAGATACAGGATTGTACGGTTTTTAAGCTTGACGGAATAGCTGCTTCGAAACAAAATTCAATCCAGAACAATCAATTGAATGTTTCGGGACTCACACCGGGATTTTATTTCCTGTCTTTCAACAATAAAGAAAGAAACCAAAACTTCAAACTTAATTTTGTAAAAAAGTAAACATTAAACCGGACAAATTTAATACCCAAAAAACACACCAAAATGAAAAAACTACTTATACTTTTATTCCTTTCGATTGGGCTTTTTAACATACTTCAGGCTCAAAATGCTATTGTCGGAACAGGTTTTTCCAGCGGTTGGGGTAGTGGTTGTACTTCTCCGAATGCTACCGACTATACATATTTTAATTCAGGTATTAATGGAACATATACAAGCGGCGATTTAACGCCAAAAGGAACTGGAGATCAATACTGGAGACTGGCAGTTGGTTGGAGCGGAACCAATTTTCAAATCGGAGG
>CAZTDH010000021.1:0-23225 GCA_964612615.1 uncultured Paludibacter sp.
TATTGATTATCTGAATGTTACAAGTACTAAAAAATGTTATGCGGAAAACAGGAAAGGTTTCACTTTAATGTGAAACCTTTTTTTGATGCGCCAAGTAAGGCGAGTAAATTGACGATGTAACTAATCGAGTTTCGCCTGTTTTTTAGTAATTTAAATTAAAGCAGTTCCACACTGCGTTTCACAAAGTTAGCCAGCGCTTCGCCTTTAAGCATATTGTTTGCAAGCAATGCCAAGTCAATCAACTGACGAACTTGTTTATTGTCGTTTGCAAATGATTTCAAAACCGCTTTTTTCTTATCGGTCAGCTCTTGAATTTGTTTTTCAAGCTCTTCTACCTGTGTTTTTTCGGCTGCTGGAATTTCTTCGTCTTTCTTACCTTTCTGATTATCTTTCAATGCTGATTTTTGACTTTCTGCAAGGGCAATTTCAGTTTCAAGTGGTTTCACTTCAGCTCCGCAAGCGGTTTCTTCATCGCTCAATAATTTTTCAATTACCGGATGAGCTGTATTCACAACCAAATTATAACTGTCAGGCATTTCTCCATAAAAACTCATCATGCCACCCTGTAATGCCGACATTTCTTTCATACGGCGCATAAACTCGTTTTGAGTTACAAAAACCGGGTTTGAAGTCGGTGCTAATTGTTCAAACGTAACAATAAAGTTAGTTTTATCCAAAACAGGAATCTGTGAATCAAAAACAGCAACCAGCGCATCGCGTTGTTCGTCGGTAAGTGACACTTTGGCAGCATCGTCTTTCACGATAATTTTGTCAATCACATCGCTATCCACACGCACAAAACGGGTTTTCTCAAATTTCTGTTCCAACTGACTAACCACATGAACATCCAATTGTCCGTCCATAATCAGCACATCGTAACCTTTGTCTTTGGCATGTTGAATGTAGCTGTATTGTTCGTCTGAATTGTTGGCATACAGGTAAATAAGGTCGCCGTTTTTGTCTTTCTGGTTTTCGCCCACCAGCGTTTTGTATTCTTCGAAGGTAAAGTATTTGCCATCAATGTTTTTGAGTAAGGCAAATTTTTCGCCACGTTCGTAGAACTTCTCATCGCTGAGCATTCCATATTGAATAAATACTTTTAGATTATCCCATTTTTCTTCGAAAGCAGTACGGTCGGCTTTGAAAATTTCTGCCAGACGATCGGCTACTTTTTTAGTAATGTGGCTCGAAATTTTCTTTACATTGGCATCGCTTTGCAGGTAGCTGCGCGAAACATTCAGTGGGATATCGGGTGAGTCGATAACTCCGTGAAGCAATGTCAGGTACTCGGGCACAATGTTTTCTACGTGATCGGTAACATATACCTGATTGCAATACAACTGAATTTTGTTGCGCTGCATATCAATGTTATTCTTGATTTTCGGGAAATAAAGGATGCCGGTCAGGTTGAACGGATAATCCACATTTAGGTGAATATGAAACAATGGATCTTCGGCCATTGGGTTTAACTCGTGGTAGAATTTGTTGTAATCTTCGTCTGTCAAATCGGCAGGCTTGCGTGTCCAGGCAGGATTGGTGTTATTGATGATGTTATCTTCGTCGGTCTCCACGTTTTTGCCATCTTTCCACTCTTTTTTCTTGCCGAAAGCAATTTCAATCGGAAGGAATTTACAGTATTTGGTAAGCAATTCCTGAATCTTGGATTCTTCCAGGAAATCTTTATTGTCGTCGTCGATGTGGAGCACGATATCTGTTCCACGATCGGCTTTGATAGTATCTTCGAGCGTGTATTCAGGATCGCCCTTGCACGACCAGTGTTGAGCTGAAGTACCTTCTTTGTAGGATTGCGTGAAGATTTCCACTTTTTTGGAAACCATAAACGACGAGTAGAATCCAAGTCCGAAATGACCAATAATAGCCTGTGCATCGTTTTTGTATTTTTCCAAAAACTCCTCAGCACCACTGAAAGCAATCTGGTTAATGTACTTTTCAATTTCGTCGGCAGTCATACCAATTCCATTATCGGAAATAGTCAGCGTGCCTTTCTTTTTATCCACTGCCACGCGCACTTTCAAATCGCCCAGTTCGCCTTTATATTCGCCAACCGAAGTAAGCGTTTTCAGCTTTTGAGTCGCATCCACTGCATTCGACACTAATTCACGCAGAAAAATCTCGTGATCGCTGTACAAAAATTTCTTGATAACGGGGAAGATGTTAGCACTCGTTACCCCAATGTTTCCTTTACTCATTGTTTGTTTGTTTTTATTAGCCCCCTTAATCCCCCGAAGGGGGACTTTTGAGAGAAGTTATTGATTTATTGTATTTTAATTATTGTTCAATCTGGATGTAATTTTTTTTCACACTCCGACTTATGCGACTTTTCCTATTCAAAAAAAGTGCCAAGGGGAAAAACGTGACAGAATGGCAGAAAACTGACAACCCGCAGGGTTGAATGTGCATATGGAACATTCCGGCTTGACGGAAACCTTTAATGAAGTTTAGGGATGAGAATGTATGATGGTGGCAACTCGCAGAGTTGAATGTGCATAACCCTCAACAAAGTTGAGGGGTGAGACTGCCTGATGAAGGCAACCCGCAGGGTTGAATAAAAGTCTGCTTACTCCAAGTCCTTTTCGTCAAACTCAATCCCGTATTCTTGCATGAGGGCTTTATACTCGTCCAGGAAAGTTAGCTTCTGATGATGCTCTTTTTGACCTTTTATATACTCAATCACCTTGTCTTTATCCGTATGTGAAATTGTAAATATAGCAAATCCCTCAGCCCATCCTTCGAACTGTTGAAATTCGCGTTGCTCTTTTAGCCATATAGAGGTTGATACTTTCAAGTCCTTAACCAGCGTTGAAACTGCAATGGTGGGATGAATAGCTACCAGCAAATGAATATGCTCTTTGCCTCCGTTGATGCGGTATAGTTTGCATTTTTTGTTTTCGAGAATTCCCCAGATATACTTGTATAATAGCTGGCAATGAACGTCGTGTATAGTGGGTTTTCGAAACTTTGTGCCGAATACCACGTGATAATATAGTTGTCGGTAGCTTGCCATAGAGTTTGTGGGTTAATGAGGGTATAATTCAACCCTGCGGGTTGGGGTTTGGTTTTGTGCTTTTACCCCCAACTGAGTTGGGGGTTTCCGTCAAGCCGGAATGTTCCATATGCATATTGAACTCTGCGAGTTCTGTTGGTTAGCAGATTGCTTACCTTGGCAAAAATCTGTATGTTTTTTTCTATTCATAGAACTTTGCAAACTAGAGATATTATTTCTTTGCATTTAAAATCTCAACTCGAAGAGTTGAATGTGCATAACCCTCAACGAAGTTGGGGGATAAGAATATGTGATGACATCAACCCGCAGGGTTGAATAAAAGTCTGCTTACTCCCTTTTTTTTATTAAACTCATCAATGTATTTTTTTCCTGACATATAATTTGTAGTTTTAGTACGCTTTAATTCAACCCTGCGGGTTGGGGTTTGGTTTATTGGTTTTACCCCCAACTGAGTTGGGGGTTATGCATGTTGAACTCTGCGAGTTCTTTGTTTGGTAAATTACTTAAACTTAAAACCTATATCCCAAATAAATATTAAGCGTATTAATTGACATTTTACCTTCTGATGGGATTGCTGTTTCTGAATCATTTGAAGCTTTAGAAGTTCCACTAAAAGAATAAGTTCCTAACAAATTATAATTAACTCCCAAACTGATTTTTTTATCAAACAGGAATCCTGCCCCTATTTGGCCTGCTAAAGCTTGTGAAGACTTTATCGATATTGTCGAAGAAGCACTTAATCCATTATACTTAGCAGTTGCAATTAGATCTGATACTGATGCTAAATTTATTCCAATTCCACCATCAATATATAAACCATATTTAGTATCTATAGGAGTAAAGTAATTTAGACCAGCCATGCAAGGAATATTTGAATATGTCGGATAGCTTAAATTAAGACTTACACTGCTATTGTTAATTGCACTTTTCAAATTTGCATAAGTCTTATCTTTAAATTGCTGAGTCAATCCATTATTTAAATAATCTATACTTATTGTAAAAGATAAATTTTTTATACTTTTGATAGGTTCAATTAATTTAATCCCTATATCAAATCCAAAATCAGCAGAACCGCTATTTCCAAAAATGGCTTGTTCATAAACATTGCTAGAAAAGTCACCTTGTGGAAGAGATCCACAAGCACGTACTTCAAAGTTCATTTGTGCATTTATTTGTTGTATGCTAAATATAGAAGCAAATAAAAGTGATAGTAATGATAATTTTTTTTTCATGATATGATATTTTTTATGTTATATATTCTATAAAACTCCACAGAGACAAAATTGTAATATGCTCTATGGAGTTTATTTCTTATTTCATCTCTTTAGCCGCATCAGGTTTAGCCGGTTTGCTATGCGCTCCTGCCGTATTAATCACACTGCGGGCTTTTTGATAATGTCCGTACAACGTAGCGTTCGACATTTTAAACGGAAGCATCATGGCATCCAGTGAGTCTTTGCATAAGTTGTTCGCTTCGTCTGACTTGGATTTAATATCCGCAGTTGCTTGAACCGACCGTGCTTTGATGTTTTTAATGGCAGGGTCTTTGGCATCAAAAGCAGCCGAGTTGGTATCGAGTGCATCAATGTCGGCTTGCTCCACTTCCCACATTTTCAGTTCGGGAGCAATTTCCGTAGCCATGTCGTAAATCGACCGAATTTCAAGAATCAGGTTGTTGTCGCGCATCTTCTTTAAATCATACTCGGTAGTGTCGGCTTCCATTTTCAGACGGGTGTCGTTGGTAGCCGCGGCATGAGCAGTAATTCCGGCAAGAACTTTAAGCGCTGCTTGTATCAACGCTGTCTTGGTTTCGCCTTTCAGTGCAGTATCCACTTTCGTATCTACTGCCTGTGTTTTTTCTAATGCTTCAATTTCACTAATTAAGGCTTTTAGTTTGTCGACTGCTGCTTTTATAGCCGGTTTGTCGGTTAGAATTGTGGGATTTTCAGTGTAAAACTGAACTACACTTTTCAACATGTTCAATAAATTAATCGCTTTTCTTGTCATAAATGTACAGTTGTTTTAAGGGTTTAATAAAAATAATTTTTTCTTTATATTTCATATTGCATTCGCGCAATTGAATTTTTTCGTTATTGAAATAAAAAATATGAAAGTCAGTATTCATTCTGCTTATGAACGAATCCATTCTGTATTCGTCAGATAGCATTCTGCAAAAGTCAGTCCTTATTCTGTTGCTGAACGATGTCGTTCTGTAATTGACAGACTTCATTCTGTGATTTTCAAATAGTATTCTACATTCGTCAGAAGACGTATTTCGCTCAATATTAGTTGCTATTGAATTGCACATTTAGCTTAATACAAAAGTATGAAATCTATTTTAATTCTCCAACAATTATGTGAATTATTTTTTTATAATTTTGGAAAAAAAGTGGAATGGTGAAATGAATTGTTGACTTTTACTATGTAATGTACAGAATCCTGAAAGGATTCAATGTGCATAACCGCGGGTAAAACCCGTGGATAATACAGAACAAATCTTAGAACCCTGAACAGGGTTCAATAAGCTAACTGTATATATTATTGAACCCTGTTCAGGGTTCTTGACATATATGGTTGAATTGCCACGGGTTACAACCGCGGTTATGCACATTCAAGTCCTTCGGACTTAAAACAATCCAAATCCTCAAAACCCCACTAACTTACAATTGCTTTTGGATAATTTGTAGAAAAAAGTTTGTATCTTTGCGCCCGAAATTTAGATGTATAAAAACAATAATGTAATTTTATGAATGTAGTTACAAAAACTATCACATTGGGTGATGGACGTACCATTTCTATTGAAACAGGAAAATTGGCTAAACAGGCTGATGGATCTGTTATGGTTCGCATGGGTGATACCATGCTGTTGGCCACAGTTTGTTCTGCTCAGGATGCAGTTCCGGGCACAGATTTTATGCCACTTTCGGTGGATTATAAAGAAAAGTTTGCCTCTTCAGGCCGTTATCCCGGCGGTTTCCTTCGTCGCGAAGGTCGTGCTTCCGATTACGAAATTTTAGTTTCACGTTTGGTTGACCGTGCGTTGCGCCCCTTGTTTCCGGATGATTTCCATGCTGAAACTTTTGTTACAGTAACGATGTTTTCGGCTGACGGTGTTGATATGCCTGACGCATTGGCCGGTTTGGCTGCTTCGGCTGCGTTGGCTGTTTCGGATGTTCCTTTCAACGGACCAATTTCCGAATGTCGTGTTGCCCGCATTAATGGTGAATTTGTTGTGAATCCTACATTTGCTCAATTGGCTGAAGCTGACATGGAAATCATGGTGGCTGCTACCCTTGACAATATTATGATGGTGGAAGGCGAAATGAAAGAAGTGAGCGAAGATGATTTGTTGAACGCTATGAAAGTGGCTCACGAAGCTATCAAAGTTCAGTGTCAGGCTCAAATTGAGTTGATGGAAGAAGTTGGCAAAACGGTAAAACGTACGTATTGCCACGAAGAAAATGACGAAGATCTGAAAAAAGATATTTGGGCAAAAACCTACGATAAAGTGTATGCTGTGGCTGCTTCGTGCAACACCGACAAACACTCACGCGTTGATAATTTCAAAGCTGTAAAAGCTGAATATATCGAAAGTCTTGATCCTGAAGTAGCTTCTGCTAAAAAAGGATTGATTGGCAAATACTACCACGATGTGGAAAAAGAAGCGATGCGTCGTTCTATTCTGGACGAAGGCAAACGCCTCGATGGTCGTAAAACAACAGAAATCCGTCCTATCTGGTCGGAAGTTGATTACCTTCCGGGAACTCACGGTTCAGCTGTGTTTACCCGTGGTGAAACTCAGTCGTTGACTACCGTTACATTAGGTACCAAAATGGACGAAAAACTTGTTGACGAAGCATTGATTCGCGGCAAAGAACGTTTCTTGCTACATTATAACTTCCCACCATTCTCTACCGGTGAAGCTCGTGCATCACGTGGTGTTGGTCGTCGCGAAGTAGGTCATGGTAATTTGGCTCTTCGTGCATTGAAAAATATGATTCCTGAAAACTATCCTTACGTGGTTCGTGTGGTTTCCGATATTCTGGAATCAAACGGATCTTCTTCAATGGCTACGGTTTGTGCCGGAACATTGGCGTTGATGGATGCCGGTGTACAAATCAAGAAACCGGTTTCGGGTATTGCCATGGGATTGATTTCTGAAAATAAAGGAAAAAACTTTGCCGTTCTTTCTGATATTTTGGGTGACGAAGATCACCTGGGCGATATGGACTTCAAGGTAACCGGAACAGTTGACGGAATCACAGCTACTCAAATGGATATCAAGGTTGACGGACTTTCGTACGAAATTCTGGAAACAGCATTGAATCAGGCTAAAGCCGGACGTATGCATATTCTGGGTAAAATTCAGGAAACGCTTGCTGCTCCACGCGAAGATATGAAACCAAATGCTCCACGTATTGTGGCCATGTACATTCCGAAAGAAATGATAGGTGCAATTATCGGACCTGGTGGAAAAATTATTCAAAATATGCAGGCTGAAACAGGTGCTATGATTACCATTGAAGAGATTGGTGATCAGGGTCGCGTTGAAATTGCTGCTAACAATAAAACTGCTATTGATGCTGCTATTGCTAAAATTAAAGGCATTGTTGCCATTCCTGAAATTGGCGAAACTTATCCTTCGAAAGTAAAATCAGTTATGCCTTACGGTGCATTTGTTGAATTTATGCCGGGCAAAGAAGGTTTACTTCACATTTCTGAAATCGACTGGAAACGCATCGAAACAATGGATCAGGCCGGAATCAAAGAAGGTGATGTGATTGATGTAAAACTGCTTGAAATTGATCAAAAGACCGGTAAATTCAAACTTTCACGCAAAGCATTGATGCCACGTCCTCCACGCGAAGATAAACCGAAAGAAGCTTAGTTGACAGTTTAAAGAGTAATTAATTTACTCATTATAACTTTCATAGCACTTTATGCACCTTTCATCATGGGGCATCTTCTTAATTTTTTCTAGAATGAAGTGCTAGTGATAGTCTGTTGAGGGAAATAAGTAATCAGCCTTTATTAGTAATTCGTTATCAATAAAGGTTTAAAGATTTAGGTTATTGGCTTACCCCCAATAACCTTTTCTTGTATTTTAGAACATTTTGGCTTGAATGCTCGATATATAATATTCTCACCACGAATAAGAAGTAAAAAGAGCTGCACAATCTACTGTGCAACTCTTTTCTATTTGATATTCGTAGCACGACATTAAGTCGTACTACGAATTATCTTGTTCCCCTTTGGGGTTTGGGGTCTTATCATTTTACCGGCTCAATACCGAATGTAAATCCGCCTTTTACGCGTTCAATCAGTTCGGGCAGAATGTCGGTATATTCGCCCACGATACCGAAATCGGCAAAGTGGAAGATAGAAGCTTTCGGGTTATGGTCGATAGCAATGATTTTTTCGGATTCTTTCATTCCGGCAATGTGCTGAATAGCTCCCGAGATACCTACGCCCACGTATACTTTCGGACGAACGGTTTTACCGGTTTGTCCTACCTGACGTGCATATTCCGAGAAACCTTCGTCAACCACCACGCGGCTACAAGCCCATTCGGCTTTCACACCTTTTTCTTTCAGTGCTTCGGCCAGTTTTTTGATTAATTCCAGTCCGTCGCTGGTAGTTCCGCGTCCGCCTGCAATAATAATATCGGCATCGAACAGATTTACCGAATTACCTTCACCACGAACGGTTTGCAGAATTTCTACTTTAAACTCGTCTTTTGTCAGTTTTGGTTTGAAAGTTGAAACCACTCCGGTGCGTCCTTCCACTTTGGCAGGCACTTCGAAGGTTCCCGCACGGGCAGTAGAGATTTGCGGATAAACGAAACCAAGAATGGTTGCCAGTTTACTTTCGCCATACGTTGGACGGCGGGAGTGAAGAATCGGTTTGTTGATTACTTTTTCCTTGCGGTTCACATATTCGCCAATTTCCAGTCCGGTACAGTCGGCAGTTACACCACTACCGGTTTTCACACCAATACGCGGAGCCAATTCACGACCCGAAGTAGTAGCGGCAAACAGCGCGATTTCAGGATTACGTTCCTTGATTACCTGCGCGAAGATAGACGAGAACGGCAACACGAGGTATTCAGCCAGTTTGGCATCTTCCACCACAATCACTTCGTCCGAACCGTGTTCGAACAGCGTTTGTGCCTGATCGGCTACGTTGTGTCCAATCAGCAAAGTCATGATTTTTGTTCCTTCGCCCAACTGATCGGCTAAGTGACGTGCCGGAGTAAGCAATTCGATGGACGGACGGGCA
Organism: uncultured Paludibacter sp.; assembly: GCA_964612615.1. Taxonomy (GTDB): domain Bacteria; phylum Bacteroidota; class Bacteroidia; order Bacteroidales; family Paludibacteraceae; genus Paludibacter. The sequence continues at coordinate 9,305 of CAZTDH010000021.1, forward strand.
ATTTTACCGTTGGCAATTTCAGCCCAGGTCAGAATTCCTTTTGCACCGTTGCGGTTATCGTAGAATGGAAATTCAGGTTTTTCAGCCACTTTCTTTTCCGCTTTTTCTTTCTTTTCAAGAACGTTGGCACCTTTGGCATAATTTGCCAGCAGACTATCCACCAAAGCAGCTTCGGTATGTCCCTGCGACATGATAATCGGAGCGCGTTCGCTCACAATGTTTACCACACCGGCCACAATGGTTGGCGAGCCACCCAAACCGATTTTCTCAGTTCCCAGACCGATATCGTCAATTCCAAACACGGTAACTTTAGCGTTGCGGGCTTTGATAGCACCGGTCAGCGATGGTTTGCGTGGCGGAATTCCGGTTGGAGTGAGCGAAATGGTACAAGGCATTGGCAGTTTCATCATCTGATAACCACCTTCGATAATACGTTTGGCGATTACATTGCCTTCGCCGTCGGCTTTCACGCTTTCCACAAAGGTAGCCTGCGGAATGCCAATGTTTTCGGCCACCTGCGAAGGAACGTGCGCTGTATCACCGTCACTTGTCTGACGACCGGCAAGAATGATAAACGGTTCTTTCGAGTTTTTAGTGAAACCAAGATGTTTTAGCATGGTAGAAATAGCCAAACCGGTGGCGTAGGTATCGCTACCGCCCAGTTTACGGTCGGAAAGCAGGAACGCTTCGTCGTAACCCATCGAAATAGCAGTTTTCAATGCTACTTCGAACGAGCCCGGTCCCATGGAACAGGCAATCAGACGAGCATCGGGATATTGTTTTTTGAGTTGTAATCCGGCTTCAAGACCAAACTGACAGTCGATATTGATAATCGACTTCGCTTTCGTACGGTCCATTAATCCATCGTCTCCCATGCGCATTTCGGTTGGGAGCGGAACTTGTTTTATTAAACTTATAATTGTAAGAGCCATTTTGATAATTGATAATTAATAATTAAAAATTGATAATTAATAAAGCTACAACCTAAAGCCCCCTTTAGGGGGTTGGGGGCCTCTCTACATGTTTTGAAAATCAGGACCGTTGCCACCGTTTGGAACACTCCAGGTAATTCCATCGCCCGGTGTTTTAATATCGCAGGTTTTGCAATGCATACAGTTTTCGGCATGAATACGCAATTCCTGATGTCCGTTTTTGTCGGTATGCAGTTCGTACACTTCCGACGAACAGAAGAACTGACACGGTGCGCCATATTGTTTGATATTAATGGCTGCAAACGACTCCGGATTGTTGATTTTCACATGAGCAACCTGTTGTTCATCGTGGTTTACACCCGAGAAATACACATCGGTAGCTTTATCAAAAGTCAATACTTTATCAAAATCAAGTTTGTTTTTAAATCTTTCTTTAAACGGTTTTCCTTTGAAATCAGCCAGTGTTTTGGTGGCATCTTTATCGGGATGTGATTTCAACCGACCGCAGAAACCTGCACCGCCGGTAATCAGTTGTGTTCCGAAATGCAATGCGCCAACAATCAGACCTTTTGAAAATCCCTGACGGAAATTACGAACCGGATATAAATCTTTGTAAATTACGCTGTCTTTAATCGAAGCTTCGTAAGCCGAAAGCGTTTTTTCGGAGAAATCGTTTTTGCTCAGTGCTTCAGCCGCTGTTTTGGCAGCCAGCATACCTGAAGTAATAGCCAGATGAACACCTTTCAACGCAGGCATAGCCACCAGTCCGGCACTATCACCTACAATCATCGCATTGTCGGTATATAATTTAGGAATAGAATACCATCCACCTTCGGGCAGAGTTTTTGCACCGTATTCAACCAGTTTTCCGCCTTTCAGGTATTTAGCGATAAAAGGATTTGTTTTCCATGCCTGAAATGCATTGTGAGCATCGAAAGTCGGATCTTCGTATTCCAGTCCAATAACCAGCCCAACAGCTACTTTATTATCTTTCAATCCGTATAAAAAGCCACCGCCGAATTCTTTCAGATTCAATGGATAACCCATGGTGTGATATACTTCACCCGGTTTGATATTACCTTCAGGCACACTCCATAATTCTTTTACACCCAATGAGTAAATCTGGCAGTTTTTGTCTTTTTCCAGATCATATTTTGCAATTAGTTGCTTAGCCAAACTTCCGCGTGTTCCTTCGGCAAAAATAGTTAATTTGGCTTCTATACGCGTTCCCGGTTGAAAATTTTCCATTTCATGACCATGATGATCCACTCCGGTATCGATGGTTTTGGCACCAATTACTTTTCCGTCTTTGTACAGAATCTCGCTTACTGAAAATCCGGTATAGATTTCCACGCCTTTTTCTTCGGCTTTGGTAGCTAAAAAGCGGCAAACCTGACCTAATGAAGCAGTGTAATTGCCCGCATTGCTCATGTAAGGAGCATGAACCGGCAATTTAAACGAACCATTTTCGCTCAGCAGAACCGTTGAATCAGTTGCTACTTTAGCATTGAAAGGAATTTCGCTGAAATCAACATCCGGTAGTAAACTCTTGAAAACATCGGCTTTAATTACGGCACCCGAAATAATGTGGCTTCCAATAGAACTTCCTTTTTCAATCAAAAGTATTCTTTTGTTCAGCCCTTTTTGTTTCAATGTGTCCGCCAGATGAATTGAAGTTGCCAACCCCGAAGGGCCGCCTCCAATAATTAAAATGTCCGTTGAAACGGTTTCAACATTACTCATTGTTTTTTGTGTTATAAAATTGTTTTATGATATGATTGTTGGTATTAGCAGTTTATGTATTGTAAATTGCTTACAAATAGATAAATACGAAATAAATTTCGATTAGATATTTGCTTCTGATAAAGTGGTTAAGGAGTTTATCAGGAAGAGCCATATACAGTTGCAAATGTATATATTTTCCTGAATAATTTCGGGGTCTGCAGATTTAATTTCAAAAAGTACAAGGAAGTTAGTTTTTTTGAATTAATCGTTAATGCAAATTGTATTATTGCAATGTAGAGATAGCAATTTTCAATTTTCGGTACAAAAGTAATTGAAATAATTGGTCGACCAACTCAAAATCACAGAGTTTTGTATTAAAAAACTTTAAAATATGCACGTATTTTGAGTGTTTGTGCAACAAAAAAGACTTTTGATGTGTTTCGTATTTCTTTTTCTAAAAATAACCGTGTGCGGACACGAATCGAGCAGCTTGTATCTTAAAACATGAAACAACGATATTTTTCTGTACTTTTGCACAAAATCGTATCCTTCAGGTTTAAGTTTGAGCTTGTGAAAGAAGTGTGGATGCGAGTAATATTCTATGACATTTGATAAATTAGATCTTATTGAGCCGATCTTAAACGCTCTCCAACACGAAGGCTATACTCAGCCAACCCCCATTCAGGAAATTGCAATCCCCATCGTTTTACAAGGAAAAGACTTATTAGGCTGCGCACAAACCGGCACCGGTAAAACGGCTGCTTTTGCCATTCCTATTTTGCAGCAATTGTACAGAAGTCGTGAAAATGACAAAATTCATCGTAAAATAAAAGTACTGATTGTTACCCCAACGCGTGAGTTGGCTATTCAGATTGGCGAAAGTTTTGAGGCTTACGGTCGGTTTCTGAAGTTTCGTCATGCTGTAATTTTTGGCGGTGTTCCGCAAAATCCACAGGTAAACATACTGAAAGCTGGTGTTGACATACTTATTGCTACTCCCGGTCGTCTGCTTGATTTGCAGAGTCAGGGTTATGTAAAACTCAATGAACTGAGCATTTTTGTTCTTGATGAAGCCGATCGTATGCTCGATATGGGTTTTATTCATGATGTAAAAAAACTGATTAAACTGATTCCGGCAAAACGTCAGTCTTTGTTTTTCTCGGCTACCATGCCAGATTCTATTCGTGTGCTGGCCGGAACTATTCTGACCAATCCCGAAGAAGTGGCTGTTACGCCCGTTTCAACCACAGCAGAAACCATTCAGCAGGAATTGTATTACGTGGAAATGGCTGATAAAAAAGATTTGTTGATTCACATTCTTCAGGACAAGAAAATAGCTACTGCACTGGTTTTTACACGTACCAAACATGGTGCCGACAAAGTGCAGCGACTTTTGTCGAAAGCCAATATTAAAACAGAAGCCATTCACGGAAACAAATCACAGAATGCCCGTCAGAATGCATTGCGTAATTTCAAAGAACGTACAACACGGGTGTTGGTTGCTACCGACATTGCTGCCCGTGGCATTGATATCGACGATTTGAACCTGGTAATCAATTACGAAATTCCGAATATCCCCGAAACTTACGTTCACCGCATTGGTCGTACTGGCAGAGCAGGTCTTGACGGGAAAGCCATTTCGTTTTGCGATGTAGAAGAGTTGGAATACCTGCGCGATATTCAAAAGTTGATTTCGATGGAAATTCCAGTGGTGAAAGGTCATTCGTACGAAGCGGAGCATGAACTGACCGACCGAAAATCGAAAGTAAAACCAAAGGTAGCTCAGGGTGGCAAAGGTTCGGGCATAGATCCCGGAAAAGGCAAACGCCGTACAGGTAACGACCGCAATGTTAGTAAGCCTCAATCACAAAAAACGCCTGTTTCAACTGCTGCCAAATCGGAAAATGCAGGTAAGAAAGTGTTTGTTTTGAAATCCGGTAAATAATAATTCAATGAAGTCATCTTGATTTTTTATAATCCCGCTACTACGGAGCTTTTGTTTCTTAGAAATAAATATTTTACTTTATGAAGTAACAGCTGACAAAATTATTATCCATACCCTTTGGGATTGAAAAAATCCTAAAGATTTGAAAGTCAACTAATTTCTTGTAAGATAACTCAAACAGCCAATTACAGCAATGTGATTGGCTGTTTATGGTTTTAAAATTTAATAAGCTTGTATTTAATTTGAAATTCATGTAAAATAAATTCATATATTTGCGACCAATATTAGGAATTGAAAAACCAAAGAAAACAAGTGCAAGTATTAATAATCCCAGTAGCAGAGGTATAAAAACCAATCTCAAATTAAGATTTGAAATAATTATGTTTAAAAAAATCAGTAGAATAGTCTGGATATTATCGGTAGTCAGTTTGTTTACCGATGTGGCTAGCGAAATGCTTTATCCGGTAATGCCTATTTACCTCAAAAGCATTGGATTTTCCATCGTCGTTATTGGCATTCTGGAAGGACTGGCCGAAGCAACTGCCGGACTTAGCAAAGGTTATTTTGGCAAACTTTCGGATGCAACGGGTAAACGTTTGCCTTTTGTGCAGGTGGGTTATATTCTGAGTGCCATTGCCAAACCAATCACCGCTTTTTTCACCCATCCCGTCTGGATTTTCTTTGTCCGCACCACCGACCGCTTTGCCAAAGGGGTACGAACCGGAGCGCGCGACGCCATTCTGTCCGACGAAGCCACGCCCGAAACAAAAGGTACTGTTTTTGGGTTTCACCGCGCCATGGATACCATTGGTGCTGCTATAGGTCCAACCTTAGCGTTGGTTTATCTGTATTTCTACCCGGGCAATTACATTGCCTTGTTCTACATAGCCTTTATTCCGGGAGTGCTGGCCATTATCACCACACTTTTACTGAAAGAAAAGAAAAAACCGCTCACTCCTACTCCTGAAAAAATTTCGTTCTTCTCTTTTCTGAAATACTGGAAACAAAGTCCGGCAGCCTATCGCCAGTTACTGATTGGGTTGCTGCTGTTTACGCTATTCAACAGTTCTGATGTATTTCTGCTGCTCAAAGCCAAAGATGCCGGACTGAACGACACACACGTAATTGGCATTTATATTTTCTACAACATGATTTACGCGCTGTTTGCCTTTCCGGTTGGTTCGCTGGCCGATAAAATAGGACTGAAACGCATGTTCATTATCGGATTGGGATTGTTCGCCATCGTTTACTTCGGTTTTTCTGTGAATACCAATCTCTACATTTTTCTGACACTATTCTTTATCTACGGACTTTATGCTTCGGCTACCGAAGGAGTTTCCAAAGCCTGGATAAGCAACATCACCGACAAGAAAGATACTGCCACCGCTATCGGCACTTTCTCCGCTCTGCAAAGCCTCAGCACCATGGTGGCAAGCTCACTGGCCGGTATTATCTGGTACAGCCTCGGAGCTAAAACGCTGTTTATCATGAGTGGCGTTATGGCTGTAGTGGTAATGGTTTATCTGGGAAGAATGAGAGAGAAATAAATGACTAACTAAAAACGAGAACAAAAATAAAAATATATTTTTGCGGGTACAGCATACAATTTGTTTTCGTATATTTGCAACACATTTAACTTATATGATTATGACTGAGATTATTTTAAAAAAGGATATAGACGAAAATAAAATGAAAGCTCTGCTTGCATTCTTAAAATCGTGGGGAATTGATGTTGAATTGAAAACAACGGTGAACAAAACCGCAAAAAAAACACATGAGTTTTCGTTGGCTAACGGATTGTGGGAGGATTATCAGATAAATAGCACTGAGTTACGAAAACAAGCCTGGCAAAGAAAATGATTCTAATCGACACCAATATACTTATCGAAATTTACCGAAATAACACAACAATTGTTGATGCTGTTAAGAAAATAGGACAAGATAATATTTCAGTTTCTGATATTACCTGCGCTGAATTATATTATGGAGCGAGAAATAAAAAAGAACTTCAAACTATTGCTAAAGATTTAAAAAAGTTAGATATTTTAGCTATTCAAACAGAAATATCATGCAAAGCAGTGGCATTAGTTGAAAAATATGCTTTATCATATAAATTAGCTATACCCGATGCATTAATAGCTGCAACTGCAATTTATCACAATTTAGCACTCTACACCCTGAACACTAAGGATTTTGTATTTATAGAAGGGATAAAATTACACAAATAATCTTTAGTATGATTACTCGAAAATTGTTTTCGTACATTTGCAATACATTTAACTTATATGATTATGACAGCAATTGAATTAAAGCACATACTAATCCGGCGTATAACCGAGATTGAAGACATTTCTTTTCTCAAAGCCATCAATACAATACTTGATTCTAAAACGAATAGCGAAATACTTACCCTTTCGTTAGCTCAACAGGATGAAATAATGGCATCCAAAAAAGAAATTGAACAGGGATTATTTGTTGAACAGGATGTACTCGACAAAGAGATTAAGGGATGGCTAAAAGAAAAGAAAAATCTGAGGATTTGAAAATCAACTAATTTCTTATAAGGAAATTGAGGACAGCCAATTGCCGTGATGTGATTGGCTGTTTGAGTTTTTGATTAAATAAGTTTGTATGTGAATTGAAATTTATGTGAAATAAAGTGCTATATTTGCATTTGAAAACTCTTTGATTTAAAACAAAATAAATTCTGAATATTCACATTAAAATATCGGCTATGAAGAAATTAATTCTATTGTATTTTATTTTAACTATAAGCTTATCAAGTTTTGCACAACAAAAGAGTTATGGAAATAAAACTATTAGGGGATGGATCTTAGAAAAATTCCCATTACACTATTCAATTACACCTAATAAAGCTATGACATATAGAAATAGCATAAATAATAAACTTGAAAAATATCAAGAATTGAATGAAATAGGTCAACCAAATGGATTAACAGTAATTATGTGTAATGATGGTATTAACCCTGGTTTTGCAACTTATTTTTATAAAGGTGAAAGCGTTTATTCTGCAACATTTTTCCCTAACTCAAATATAGCACAATTAATCCTAAATTATAATACGAATGCAGATTTAGATGGTTATAAAATCACACGAACTCCTAAAGAAAGTGGAGGTTACACTGAAGAAATTCAAAAATACAACAATGGGGTGTTAGTTGAAACTAATGGGGTAAAAACAACACCAATATCGATAATATATAAAGATAGTTTGCTAGATGGTTTCTTTAAGTTCGAAAGTTCTCCATTTGTAATTGAGGGTATTGCTGATAATGGCAAATTAAAAAAAATAAAACAATCACAAGACAATATCTTAATGTGCGAAATAAACTTTTTGAAAGACAGTATTAAAATAAAAGAATCTAGCGATTATGGTTTTAAACTTAAGACATTGCCAATAATTTCAAATCCAACAATTACAAATTCAAAATCCTTTTGTTTGAAATATGGTAACTTTAATGGATATCCTTACCTTATATTTCCACCTAATTTCCACGTTTGGGACTTAATAGAAATTATTCCAAAACATTTTCCTGATACCTTCACAACAAAACAAAATTATATAGATAATTTATTAGATGGCAAGTTTAAATACCGTCAATATAAATACTCCAATACTTATTCAGTTGATGAATATTTGAATGTATATGGTATAGCAGATAAAGGAAAATTACTTACTTTATTATTACTATCATCAGGTTATGATGGTGTATCAGCGACTAAATATACCTTTGAAGGCGATTTAATTAAGCAAATAGAATTAGATCTTAAAACAGGTGAAGAAAAATCCATAATAAAAACCATGAAATTAGAATATCCTGTTCTGCTTACAAATTCTACACGTTTAGGGGGATCATATAAATTATCAAATAACTCATGGGACGAATCTATAAACAATCCAAACAATATGTTACGGATACCGTTTAAGAGAAAAGGATATTTAGAAGAAAACAAATATGGGTATGCTTATTTTAGTCCTTTCACTTTTGATATTGATAATTATCTTGATATAGTAACTACAAAAACCAATAAACCATAAGTAAGTGTTTAAAATATGAGAATTAGTTTTATTACGAATAGAATTAAATACAAAAAAAATTCAAATGAATAAACGACTCAAAGGTGAAGAATTGTATGATTCATTCGATTCTGTAAAACAATTTTTGATGGATGGAAAATATTTAGTCAATGGTGGAAATGTTTCTTGCTATTTTATTGAAGGGAGTAATCAGATTAAATTAGAAGTATTTATTGAATTAAAGTCACATATTCCTTCTTATAACTTAACTAACGATGTGTTTCTTTCATATGGTCTTTATAATCCTATTTGGTCTGCTTACAAATTATTAAAATGGGATGATGAAACAAAAGAACTTATAATTGATGTAAGCAATCGTAAAACAAAAAGATTAAAACGGATTAATTAATATTTAAATTAAAAAATCTAATGCTCGGCTGAACCTCCCCTCCCCAGAGCTTCAGCCGTTTTCTTTCCTCCCTCCGCACCTTGCGCAAGTATGCCGGAAATTCAGTTCATCCATACGCAACTTGCGCAAGTCCAAAACGGATTGAATTTAGTGTTGCGCTGATAGCGCAGGAATGCGCCGGATTAAATTCGACCTTGCGCTGATTGCGCAAAGCTAATTCGAAATGATTTTTCGGTTGCGCAAGTTGCGCACGTTCAAACTAAAAAAATTCTTCGGTTGCGCACATTGCGCAAAAGCATTGTCAATCAATACTCTAATTTCCACACTTTCCGATTAAGAGAAAAAAAACGTAGTTTTCATAATAAAAGCAGCTTTTTTATGGTAATTAATTTAATTTTTATTTGTATTTTTGCATTACAAAATTTTCCATTACAAACTAATACAAATTCAAATTATGAAAGTAAGTATTTTTCGAGTATCATTAAATCATCTCTGGAACAATGAATATTGTATGTTCGTTAGCCAGATAGTAGCTGTTTTTTTAAAATTCAATGCAGAAAGTTTGCATCTCAAGAAATCTTTCGACCGTGTTTTGGCTTTAATGCCTGAAATTAGCAAAATCAAGGCACAGGATTTGGGAAGTGAACTTAGCAACCAACTTGCCGACCTTAACACCGAACGTCGTACGCTGACCAAGTCAATCATGGACATGGTAAAGAATTTAGGGAAATTAAGTTTACCCGGTATGGCACAACATGTGGCTGTAATGAATCGTTTTCTGGATAAACACGGTCGTGATTTGGGTGATACCAATTACAACGACAACAGCAATCGTTTCAATGATTTTCTGGCCGATTATGATAGTAATGCAGAGATAGAGGCCGCTGCACAAGCTATGCAATTAGTGATGTTGATTGAACATTTACGGACTATTAACACTCAATTTACCGAATTATACTTACAACGCAGTGACACAAAAACAAACGTTGAGACTGTTGATGCACGAGCCATACGCAATGAAACCGATAAAGCTCTGACAGCATTTTTCGATGCTTTTGAGTTTTGCAGTACCGAGTACGAAGACCTGGATTATCAAACTCCCGCAACTAAAATGAACGATATTATCTCTCATTATAAAACCCAACTCAAAGCCCGTGCAACTCGCCGTAGTAATGGAAAAGAAGTACATGGCGAAGATCCGATTGTAAAACCGGAATAAACCTAATTCAGCTAACTCATCCAATGACTTTAAGTCATTGGATGAATATATAATACAACAAGAGCTGCCTCCAACCGGAAGCAGCTCTTGCTGTGCAAATTCATCTGATGAATTAAAGTCATCTGATGAATAAAATATGAAAACTCATCTGATGACTTAAAGTCAATTGATGAATAAAATATGAAAACTCATCTGATGAATTAAAGTCATCTGATGAATTAGAATATCAGTATTTATTCCACAATTTTCTTCATGGCAGTCATCGCCGCACGCAGTTCAGCACCACAGATTTCGATAGAGTGGTTGCGAATAGCAGCATTTACTTTTACCAGTTCGAAGTTGTCAACGTGTCCGCTTTTACCTTCATTAAAGTTTTTACCAATAATGCTGGTATCAACTTTCTTCATAAAATCAGCCAACAACGGTTTACAGGCATGATCGAACAAATAGCAACCATATTCAGCGGTATCGGAAATCACACGGTTCATTTCGAACAGTTTCTTACGGGCAATGGTATTGGCAATCAGCGGAGTTTCGTGCAACGATTCGTAGTAAGCCGAAGCAGGTTTCATGCCCGATTTTGTCATTAATTCATAAGCAAGTTCTACACCTGCTTTGATAAATGCCACCATTAACGTACCGTTATCAAAGTATTCCTGTTCAGTAATTTCCATGCTTCCGGCAGGAGTTTTTTCGAAATCGGTTTCGCCTGTAGCAGCGCGCCATGTCAACAGATTTTTATCGCCATTTGCCCAATCTTCCATCATAGTTCTTGAAAATTCACCTGAAAGAATATCGTCCATGTGTTTTTCGTACAAGGGTGTCATAATTTCTTTCAATTCTTCAGCCAAATTAAAAGCTTCAATTTTTGCCGGATTTGAAAGTCGATCCATCATGTGTGAAATACCACCAATTTTCAATGCTTCGGTAACAACTTCCCAACCATATTGAATTAATTTTGATGCATAGGCTTTATCAATTCCTTTTTCAACCATTTTGTTGAAACAAAGAATAGATCCGGTTTGAAGAACACCACAAAGAATAGTCTGTTCGCCCATTAAATCCGACTTAACTTCCGCAACAAATGAAGAATTCAGTACACCTGCTTTATGTCCACCGGTTCCAACGCAATAAGCTTTAGCAATTTCCAGTCCATCACCATTCGGGTCGTTATCCAAGTGAACAGCAATCAATGTAGGAACGCCAAATCCACGAAGGTATTCAGCGCGAACTTCTGATGCCGGAGATTTTGGAGCAACCATAATTACCGTCAAATCTTTCCGAATTTGAATTCCTTCTTCAACTATATTAAAACCATGCGAATAAGACAAACATGCACCTTTTTTCATTAAAGGCATAATTTGGTTTACAACCGGAGTATGATATTTGTCAGGCGTTAGATTCAAAACCAAATCACCTTTTGGAATCATATTTTCGATGGTGTCAACTTCAAATTTGTTTTCAATTACATTTTGATACGAAATCTGATTTTCATCAATTTCTATTTTGCGAAGAGCATAAGCAATATCCAAGCCGCTATCGCGCATATTAAGTCCCTGAGCCAAACCTTGAGCACCGCAACCAACGATTACAATTTTCTTACCAATCAGTTTTTGAACACCGGCAGCAAATTCGCTGCTTTCCATAAAATCGCATTTTCCTAATTCCTGAACTTTCAGGCGATGAGGAAGAGAATTAAAATAATTTGCCATTGTTTTTTTTGAAGTTTTTGCTCTGTAAATTCTATTCTCACCCCAATGCTTAGTTTGTGAAAAAGTAAGAAATAGAACTATAGAAAAGCATATTTATAATTACTTGTTAAAAATATTATTTATTAAAGCCACAAAATTACTTATTTTTTTCGAATTTCTGCTGAATATTTTCCAACATATCGCTCAGTCGTTCTACTTTAGAGCGAGTAATAGCTACCCGGCCTGATCGGATAAATTGCAATACACCAATCGATTCGCTCAATTCTTCAAACATTTGTTGTGTTTCTTCGTAATGTCCCGCTTTCTGCAAAACAGCATAATCAGGAGTCATTTCGAGAATTCGGATATGGTACTTGCGAACCAGTTCTTCAATTGACCCAAGTCCCAGAAGTCTTTCTGTCGAAACTTTGTACAAAGCTATTTCCTGGAATACAAGATCTTCGTCGGTGTTATAATATGCTTTCAGAATGTCAACACGTTTATCAATTTGTTTTACCACTTTCGAAACCACATCTTCCGTGGCAAGAACTGTAATAGTAAACTTATGAATACCTTTCAGAGCTGATGGAGAAACAGAAAGTGTTTCAATATTGATGGCCCTACGGGTAAAAATAATGGTGATTTGACCCAGCAAACCTACTGAGTTTTCAGAAAAAACGGTGATGGTATATAATTTTGTTTCCATATGAAGAAGCCCCCTAAATCCCCCATGGGGGACTTTCCAATTCTACAAGGGGATATTGGAATTGTCTAAATAATTATTATAAATCTTCAAAGATTTGTCTTTAAGTCCCCTTGTGGGGGATTTAGGGGGCTTTATTCTAATATTATATTAGTTACAGTTGCTCCGGCAGGCATCATTGGATAAACCATACCTTTTTTCTCAACATTAACAACTAACAAATATGGTTTGTCGTCTTTCAACATATCAGCAATAGCCTCATCCAGCTCTTCACGTTTATGAACTTCTGTTCCGTCAATGCGATATGCTTTGGCAATGGCAATAAAATCGGGATTTTGCATTTCGGTAAACGAATAACGCTCTTCGAAAAACATTTCCTGCCACTGACGCACCATACCGAGGAAATGATTGTTCAGAATAATCATTTTCACACCAATTTGTTCCTGCATAATGGTTCCGAGTTCCTGAATAGTCATTTGGAAACCGCCATCACCTGCGAACATACAAACAGTACGTTCGGGAGCACCCATTTTGGCACCCATAGCAGCCGGAATCCCGAATCCCATCGTTCCCAAGCCACCCGAGGTAACCATGCTTCGGGTTTTAGTATAATTAAAATAACGTGCTGCCATCATTTGGTTCTGACCAACATCTGTTACCAATATAGCTTCGTTATTAGTTGCATGCGATATTTTATGAATAACCTCACCCATTGTTATTTCACCTGATTCCGGATGAACTTCACGTTGAATAACTTTTTCAAATTCCAGCGTTTCAAACTCTTTGAATGAATCAATCCATTCGGTGTGTTTTGCAGAATTTATTTTAGCGGTTAAAGCCGGTAGAGTTTCTTTTGTTGTACCTAAAACCGGAGCATCCGGCTTTACATTTTTACCAATTTCAGCGGCATCAATATCCAAATGAATAATTTTTGCCTGTTTGGCATAAGTATTTAAATCACCGGTTACACGGTCGTCAAAACGCATTCCGATGGCAATCAACACATCACATTCGTTGGTTTTTTTATTTGGAGCAACGTTTCCGTGCATTCCTAAAAATCCTTTATTCAAAGGGAAGTCAGTTGGCATTGCGGAAGATCCGAGCAATGTCCAGGCAGCAGGAATATCGGCTTTTTCAAGAAAAGCTAACAATTCTTTTTCTGCATTTCCCAAAATAACTCCCTGACCTACCAGTGCAAAGGGTTTTTTAGCTCCATTTATCAATGCAGCAGCCGCTTCAATCTGCGAAGGTTGAACTT
>CAZTDH010000022.1:0-22720 GCA_964612615.1 uncultured Paludibacter sp.
AAAATTTAATATTATTTCATTGCGACAATTTAAAGACAATTATTTATTCAGCAAGTAAAAATTTATAAAAAAGGATTTGGAAATCAGTTCACCCGAGAATAACTCCATTCTCCCAACACAGAGTTCAATTCCAATCTTTCCAATTCACAACTAAACCGGCTTCAACAGGGTTATTTATCGTATAATCTATTGCTCTTTGAAGATGTAGATTATCACGAATTGTAGTGTCGTAACTTTCACTTTGCCAAACAGTACCAGTTTTATTTAGCGTTTTATTCAATTTATTTGCAGAAAATCGTTTTACTGATTGCAATATGTCTTGCAAATAAACGGGTTCTCCGTTTTCATTTTGTTCAAAAGTTCTGAAGACCCAATGTATATGATTAGACATCACACAAAGTGAATAATTTTCGAGTCGCTTTCCTTCCCAAAAACAAAGTGATTCTATAACAATTCGGGTATTTTCAGCTGTTAACAAATCATAGGAAAACTTTGTTTGAAGATGTAACAAATCATCGAAGGCTTTCATATACTGTCGACGAATGTTGAAGTATTTCTGTTTTAATTCATTAATGATTATTTCATCAGCTTTATTTGTTTTGGCAATTTCTAAATCCGACTTTGCATTTTTCAGACCAATAGTATAACGTTCAAGTGCCTTTGGTGGAACTGCATCATTCAAACACCACGTCACAAAATATGCTTGTCCTGGTTGTTGGAAATGTTGCAGATTTTTTTTGTAAGATTCTTTCTTCTCCATATCTTTCTGAATTAAAAAATAACACAAAGATAATGAATGTGATTGAATGGATTTCTTGAGGGAGGGAAAATTCCGGTATTGATTTCTTTTCGACGTATATTGAAATCAGTTCTCCTTAATAAATAAAGAAATCAGTATTTCGTGTTCGCAACTTTTCAACGGATTTGGAAATCCGTTCACCCATATCGGAACTAAATTTCTGCACCTCCTCATCGATTATTTCCAAAGCCAGTTTCATTTTCTGTTGGCGGGATTCGAGGTTTTGATTCACGCGCTGTTTAATATCTTCTAGATTGTAAAGCGTTACATTGGGCATTTCGGCAATGCGTTCATCCACATCGCGCGGAAAGGCAAGGTCGAGAATCAGGATTTTCTGATTGGGCGAAATATGCTCGGGTTTCACAATGAGATGTGGTGCCGAAGTTGCCGAAATCAGCACATCTGTAAATTCCAGAAAGGGCTTTATTTCATCGAAACGAAAGGCTTTGCATTCGTAACGGGCAGCCATATCCTGTGCTTTTTCATAATACCTGTTGCCCAGGAAAATAGACATTGCCCCTTTTGCCTGAAGGAATTTGATAATATCTTCGTTCAGTTTATTGATGCCAAGCATCGTAATCAGAGCATTTTTCAGGGGAATTTTCTCCTGAATCAGACATTCAATTACCGCCTGACTGTGCGAAATGGCACCCTGCGAAATAGCCGACTCAGTTCGCACCCGCTTACCAACGTTCAATGCCGTTTGAAATAACTTATGAAGCGAGCCGGAAAGTTTGTATCTCCCAGCCGATTGCTGGTAACAATTTTTCACCTGACCCTGAATAGCACCTTCACCTATCAGCGATGAGTCCAAACCCGAGACTACGCTGAAAAGATGCTGTACTATATGTTCAGGAACTGCTCCATCGCCCCAGTACAGTTCTATGCGGTCGCAAGTCTGCAACAACACGTGAGGCGTGCTCTCGGGCAACTGAAGTTCTTTGAAAAACTTTTCCCGGTCGGCCAGCGAACTGTTAGTCTGACTTTTAGATATGAAGCGTACCATCTTCAAATAGTTTTGTAATTTGATTGCGAATATCGACTGCCTGATAAGCATTTCGGGCATTTGTACCTACCGAAATGGTTACATATTCTTCTTTGTGAATAGCCGGTGATACAAAATCACAAAGCATCGGCGCATCGCAAACACTGGTCAGAATTCCAAATTCTTCTGCATCCAGCTTAATCTGAGCATTTAACTCATGATTACCCGTGCATACATAAACCAGAAAAAAACCTTCTAAATCACTTTTTTCATACTCCTTTTGAATAAAAGTATAAGGCAATTGCAGAATTTCTTCTGTAAATTCAGGTGAAATAACCGTCACATTATCCACAAAACGAGCCATGATGGTTCCTTTGTGGGTAGCCACTTTTCCACCACCAATCAGAAGTATTTTCTTGTTGGTGACATTGATGGAAATGGGTAGAAATTGGAGGTCTTCTCTATTCATGAAAATTCAAACCTGCAGTAGTTGCCTTAATATATCCCTGACGAATAACAAAATCTCCAAAGTGTTCGTTTTTTCCTTTATTCTGAGCATAATCTGCCAGAAGAGGCTCCAGTGCTTCCAAAATTTGTTCTTCGGAAAGCATTTCTTTATACAATTTATTCAATCTTTCTCCGGTAAAGCCTGCACCGAGATACAAATTGTATTTACCGGGAGCGCGACCCACCAGGCCGATTTCAGCTAAAAACGGACGACCGCAACCGTTTGCACAACCCGTCATACGAATGCTGATGGGTATTTGCGTCAGCTTATATTTTTCAAGAATGATATCCAGTTTATCAATAAATGTGGGCAAATATCGTTCTGCTTCGGCAAAAGCCAGTCCGCACAATGGCAACGCAGCACAGGCTATGGAATTCTCGCGCAACGACGATAATTTATCTGTATTCAGCACTTTGTGTTTTTTTAGCAATGCTTCAATTTTGGGTTTTTGCTCCTCCGAAACCTGTGCAATCACCACATTCTGATTTCCGGTCAAAATAAACGTACCTTCATGAATTTTGGCTATTTCGCGCAAAGCCGTTTTGGCATTATAGCCGCTCCGGTCGCCGAGTTTACCGCCTTCCACAAATACACCGTAATGCCACAAACCATCTTCTCCCTGTGTCCAGCCATATTTATCGCCCAGCGTTTCGAAATTGTATACCCGCACCGGCTCCAGTTTAATTCCTTTGTTCCGAAGCAATTCGGCGCGAAAGAAATCCAGTCCAAGCCGGTCAACAGTATATTTAAGACGTGCATTTTTGCGTTCGGAGCGGTTTCCGTGGTCGCGTTGAAAAATCAACACGCCTTCAGCCACATCCAGTAATTGTTCTTTCGGGAAAAAGCCAACCACATCGGCAACACGTGGATAAGTTGCATTGTTTCCAAAAGTGTAAGCCATACCGCCACCAATCGTAAGATTATATCCCACTAATTTTCCATCCTCCACAATGGCTATAAAACCAAGGTCGTTTGACAATACATCGGAGTCGTTTCGAGGTGGAATGGCAATGGCCGTTTTGAATTTACGTGGCAGATAATGCTTACCATAAAGCGGTTCCTCTTCCTTTTCGCCACCCGCCACCAGTTCGCCATCCAACCATATTTCGTGGTATGCATTGGTTTGGGGAGTCAGGTGAGCCGAAATGTGTTTGGCATCCTCTGCCACTTCGGCATGCACCACTGATTCGAAAGGATTGGCCGAACTCATCACGTTACGGTTCACATCACCACAAGCCGCAATGGTGTCCAGCAGGGATTTATTGATTTCCTGAATGGTGGTTTTGAGGTTGCGCTTCAATACACCGTGGAACTGAAAAGCCTGTCGGGTAGTCAATTTCAACGTTTTGTCACCATATTTATCGGCTAGTGCATCCATATCAAGCCACTGCTGAGCCGTGGTAACACCGCCCGGCACTCGCACCCGAATCAGAAAGCTGTAAAGCGGTTCCAGTTTTTGTTTTTTGCGCTCATCGTCCAGGTCGCGATCCTGTTGCTGATAGGTTCCGTGGAATTTTATCAACAGTTGGTCATCAGCACGTAAGGAACCGGTTAACGGATCATTCAGACTTTCGACAATGGTGCCACGCAGGTAATTGCTATTTTCCTTTAGCACCTCAAAAGAGGATGGCGGACCCCCAACTCCTAAAGGGGAGTCAGAGTTAGTGCCGTTTTGTATTTTATTATTAATTTTACTCATATTTCAGTTGTATTTTTCAGTACTAATGTAGTTCCCCTTTTAGGGGATAGGGGTTATTAATATACATCCAGTTGCAGACGCTGTTCCTTCTCCAGATTTTCCACATATTCCTGTGCATGTTCTTTGCTCAGCAAGCCGTATTTCTCTGCAATTTTCACCAGCGTATCCTGCACCTGATGAGCCATATTTTTCATATCTCCGCAAATATAGAAATGCGCTCCTTCTACGAGCCAGTTGAATACTTCAGCGCCATTTTCCCAAAGCCTGTCCTGCACATATACTTTCTTTTGTCCATCGCGCGAGAAAGCTACATCCATGCGGGTCAATGCGCCCGATTTAAGGAAATCCTGCCATTCGGTTTGGTACAAAAATTCAGTTTCAAAATTACGGTTACCAAAGAAAAGCCAGCTTTTTCCAGCATTTTCAGCCAGTTCGCGGTGCTGAACAAAGGCACGATAAGGTGCAATACCCGTTCCTGCTCCCACCATGATAATCGGAGTCTGATCCTCCTCAGGCAAGCGGAATCCGGGATTTGACTCAATAAAAACAGGCACTTTTTCATCCTCTACCGACAAATCGGACAGGAAGGTTGAGCAAGTTCCTTTTTTATCACGACCGGAATTGTGATATTTCACCAGCCCTACTGTCAGGTGAATTTCACCCGGAAATGCCTTGGGACTTGATGAAATGGAATAATAGCGAGGTTGTAACGGACGCAGAATCTTTATCAGATTTTCAGCTGTAATTTCAGTTGGATAATCCTGTAGCAAATCCACAATATCCCGACCATCTAAGTATTCTTTGAATTTTTCAGCTTGTTGCGACAGCGCTTTCAAAGCCTCATTCGGATAGGTTTCCAAATAACGCGTTACTACATCAATCGTAATTTTGGAAAGTTCAACATTGCGGTGAAGTGCCGTTTCGAGCTTTTTCTCCACACCATTAAACACCACAAAATCACCGGCATTTAATCCGGTTACAGCCAACACTTCACTAACCAACTCCGGAGAATTCAGCGGATAAACACCCGCCGCATCACCCGGTTGATAATCCAGTCCCGGAGCATTGTCTGTATTTAATTCAATATGAAGAGTTTGGCGGTCGGAACCTTTGCCATGCAGGTTTATTTTTTCAAAAACAGGTGCTAAAAATGGATTCTTCTTGGTATGTGCTTCTTTTTTAGGTGCCGCTGCTGCATCTGCTAACCGAAATTGCTGAGCAGATTTAGTCTGAGAAATTTTTTCAACGGAAAACAAAGGCAGGGTACTTTTCAGCCAGCTGTCAGCCGCTGCTTCAAAATCCACATCACAATCCACGCGTTGCGCCGTACGTTTGCCACCAAGTTTTTCCAGCTGCTCGTCAAAATCCTTTCCGGTTTTACAGAAATGAAAATACGAAGAATCACCCAATGCAAGTACAGCGAAATTTACACCGTCCAGCTTTGGAGCACGTTTGCCGTGAATAAATTCATGCAGTTCGCGAGCTTGAAAAGGCGGAACACCTTCACCATGGGTCGAAACAATGACAAGCAGATTCTTTTCCGATTGTAGGTCGCGGGTTTTGTAACCGGCCATGCTTTTAAATGTTACTTCTAGGCCTAATTCAGTTGCCAACTGCTGTGCTTTTTTGGCAAGTCCTTCACCGTTTCCGGTGCGTGAGCCATAGAGAATGGTCAGTTTCGAATCTGCCTGAACTGTAGCCACTTCAGGTGAAACGGCTGCCTGTCCCGGTTTTTGTGCCGAAAAGCCAGCCAGATAACCCGAAATCCATGCCAGCTGCTCTGAGTTCAACGATGCAGTTAAGCGGTTAAATAGTTCTATTTGTTCGGGAGATAAGGGAGATATTATTGTACTCATTATGTTTGTTTATCGTGAAAAATCGGGTTTTTCAGGTTTTTTATTACTAAGAGCTGATTTTTCGTTGCAAAATTACGGTTCATTTTAGCCAGCTACCATACCATTAAAAAGGTAAGTTTATACCCTATTTTAGGTATAGACATACCTAAATAGGTTTTTTATTAATTTATATGCAGAAAAAATGATACTTTGTTTTAACTAAAAGCTCCCTCCAGGTATTTCTTGGTCAGTTCCTGTTTTGGATTGTTGAAAATTTCGTCGGCCGAACCGGCTTCAATCACTTCGCCCAAATACATGAAAATCACATGGTCGGCAATGCGCAAAGCCTGTCGCAGGGTATGTGTTACCAGAATGATAGCATAATCTTTCTTCAATTCCACAAAAAGTTCTTCGATGTGCTTGCTCGAAATCGGATCGAGTGCCGAGGTAGCTTCGTCAGCCAGAATAAATTCGGGTTCAACAGCCAAACCGCGCGCCAGACACAAACGCTGTTGCTGACCGATAGACAATCTTGCCGCAGGGGCATGCAGGCGATCTTTTACTTCCGTCCAAAGCCCTACAGCTTTCAATTGTTCCTCCACAATCTGATTCAGTTTTTTGCGGTTGCGTTCACCGTGCATTTTGCAACCAAAACCAATATTATCGTAAATCGACATAGGCAGCGGACAGGGGCGTTGCGACAGCAATCCCATTTTTTTTCTTATTTCGGTAATTTCCGTTTTGGGATCAAAAATATCCAGTCCATCCACCCAAACACTTCCTGTGTATTTTATGCCCTCTGTATCGTCAATCAAACGATTGAATGTTTTCAGCAAGGTTGATTTTCCACAACCTGAAGGTCCGATAATGCAGGTTATTTTTTTATCGGGAATTTCCAGATTCACATTTTTGAGAATATGAGCCTTATTGATATAGAGGTTTAAGTCACTAACTTTTAAATATGATTTTTTTAGTGCGGAATCTTCACTTTGCTTTATATCATTATTCAAAAAGGAATAATCTTCAGCCCAACTGGCGCGCGTAGGATTTTTGTAGGGGGATGTATTCATTAAATTTTATGTTTCGAAAAGAAGTTAGTAATTAACCGACCAAGAATGCTGATTACAAGCACTATAAAAATCAGAATCAATGCAGCAGAATAAGCTCGGTCCTGTACATCGGCATTCGGACTGCTTAACTGGAAAAATACCGACAAAGGCAAGGTTGCTGCCGGCTGACTAAGCGAAGTGGGGATGCTGTCGGTAAAACCGGCTGTAAACATAACCCCGGCTGCATCACCAATTGCACGCCCAACCGACAGTAATGTAGCTGTGGCAATACCCGGTGCAATCTGACGCAAAACCACTTTGATAGTTTCCAGTTTGGTTGCTCCGAGCGAATAGGTTGCATCCAGCAAATCTTTGGGTAATTGCTGCGCTACCTCGTCCATCGAACGTATAAAAATAGGGATTATCAACAACGTAATTACCAGAATACCACCGCCCAACGAGGTGTGCATTCCCAGGTATATCATTATGGTAAACGCAAAAGCACCGTAAACGATAGACGGAATACCAAACAACACATCAAAAGCCAAACGGGCAACATAAGCCAGACGGGAATCTTTTTTCAAATAAACATTGAGATAAAACACCACGGGAATACTTATCAGAAGCCCTAGAATAGTTGACCCAAGAACGATATACAGCGAACCGACTATAGCATTCAGGATTCCACCGCCTCCACCATTGTAGTAACCACCCGCCGGAATCTGGCTAAACATAGCCCAGTTCAAAGCAGGAAAACCACGTCGAAAAATAGTATAAATGATATTCACAACGAAAGCAAACACTGCTAATGAAGCTAAAACCATTAATCCTTTTGCTATTTTTTCTTCAATAAATTTGAGTCTCATTTAAACTTCCTTTCTATCCTGTAAATCACTGCTCTGGATGAAGCATTGAAGATAAATACCACAATAAAGAGTAAAAATGCCGCAAACATCAAGGCCGATTCATACATAGGTACCGAAAGCATTTCACCATAATTATTGGCAATCAAAGCCGGTAATGGATAGCAGGAATCGAACAACGAATGTGGAACCTGTGGCAAATTTCCGCAAACCATAAGCACGGCTATTGTTTCACCAAATGCACGTGAAAGTGCCAATCCTAATGCTGCCAGAATACCCGGAAAGGTCTTACGGAGAATCACGAATTTCACGGTTTGCCATTTGGTAGCTCCCAGCGAAAGTGCTGCGTCCCTGAATTCGCGCGGAACAGCAGAGAATATCTCCACAAACAGACTAATCAGCAAGGGCAGTACCATCACGCACAGTACAATTCCTCCGGCAAACACCGTGTAACCGGTTGAATATTCCACAAAGTGCGGTGCCAGTTTCTCCGAAATCCAGGGTACAATGAACAACGTTCCCCAAACTCCATATACCACCGACGGTATTCCTGCTAAAATATCCAGTGCCGTAAATACCCATTTTTTGATATAGGATTTTGAATATTCGGTAAGGAATAAGGATGTAAGTAAGGCAATGGGAAGTGCAAGTACAATTGCAATCAGCGTAATGGCAAGCGTTCCGGCAATAAAGGGCAAAAAGCCAAACTGCCCGTTTCCTGGTCGCCATTCAGATGAACTGATTAAATGCCAGAACGTATTATGTTCAAAAATCGGAAGTGATTTCAGATAAAGTCCCAAACCAATCAGAATGACCAACAACACCGATAGTACAGTGATGCTCAACATAGCTCCACCGGCAATTTTGTTTTTGAGAATTCTGTATGATGAACTTGAAGACATATATTCAATGATTAATGATTTATATTGCTTTGTTCTTCCGTTTATCATTTACCATTAACCATTAGTTTATTTCAGTTTTGCTATTCCTTTATTCAGTTTTTCTTTCGGAAGACTGATATAACCATTTGGCACATTGTGTTTTTGTCCTTCGGTCAGGATAAATTTCAGGAAGGCGATTACGACAGGGTTGGTTGGTTTGCCGTTCGAAACGAGGTATAAATCGCGTGCCGGAGGTGAAGGATATCTGCCTTCTGCTATGGCTTTTATAAGTTGATTTGATGTACCATAGAAATTTTCTTCGCCATCAATTTTACCGTTATTATTTACATCGATAGGTAAGACCAGAATTCCCGGATTAGGACGTTTTGTTTTCAAATCGTAGGCATACGCAATGTTGTTGTAACCAAAGCCAAGCGGGTCTTTCTGAACAGCCGAAGCCACTCCCGGATCACCAAAGACTCCGGTTCCCAATAATTCTTCCTGCTTTTTTCCTCCCAGGTATTTAGCCCAGGTTTCGCCGGCACCACATGCATCTGAACGGTTAAATAAATGAATTGGAATCGTAGAGTTGATTCCCAATATATTGCCCCATGTTTTGTATTCTCCGCTTACAAAGACTTTCGCAGCTACCTCCTGCGTAATTCCTTTGGCAAGCAATTCCTTTACTTTCGGATTTTTAGCATTAATCGTTGGAACAACCGCATCTTTGGCAACAGCCACAAACCACGCCCCTTTTGCCACTTCTTCGGGTTTTACTTCGCGTGATACCATCCCCAAATCAACCACTTTAGCCAATGCATCGGTAATCCCTTTACCTGCACCCCCACCTGAAACATCTATTTTCACTTCGGGATGAAGTTTTTTAAATTCCTCAGCCCATTTTACCGCCAATGGATAAAGTGCAAATGCACCCGACAACGAAATTTGACCAGAAAGTCCCTTTTTCTGAGCTTGTACATGATTGGATAATCCCAATAGAATAGCCAATACTAATGATAATGTTACAATTCTTTTCATACCTTTTATATCTATTTAAATTTGATTCTATTATTGTGCTGCAAAATTACCGCAATCCAATCTAGCTTACCATACCCATGCGGTGGTATATTTGTACCGTAATTTAGGTATGTTTGAAAGTCTATTTTAATTGATTTTTTATATAATGAAAAAGGGTTTTGCATAACGCAAAACCCTTAATTTCAGTATTTGGTCTTAGACCATATTCTATAGAGAATATTTAATTGTTATGCCAAATGTTCCCGGATCTCCGAGTACACCTGCATACTGACCTGAGTTACCGGCACCCGGTAAAAGTTGTTCAAAATAATTGGTATTGAATATATTTCGTCCCCAAAGAGTCACCGAAGTTCCTTTGGAAGTATGGAAACCTACCCGTGCATTGAACAGGCTGTATCCTTCCACATTGAGGTATTGAGAATAGGTTGGACTGGATGAAAATTTAGAACGATAAAAACCATCGATACCAATAAAGTATTCACCGCTGTTGCGAAGAAAAGTTCCTTCTTTAGCATATTGTCCGCCAAATGAAGCAGCCCATTTAGAGATGCCCGGCAAATCAGTTCCCGATATATCTTTGTAATAAACAGAAGTTCCGTTTACTTTCAATCCGGTTTGTTCCAGTGGAAGTGGTGCATTGGTAAATGTTACATATTTTCCATCGGTATAAGCAACCGAAGCATTGAACGACAAATTCTTCGTCAGATTTATACTTCCTTCCAGTTCAGCACCTTTCACGTTGGCTTTTTCAGCATTTGCAAGGTAACCCCGGTTTACACCCAACTCTGCTGATTGTACCTGAGTCTGATAGTCATTAATATCGGTATTGTAAATGGTCAGGTTCAGAATTGAATTGCGGGTTGGTGAGGTTTTTACACCCACTTCGGCATGATAAACACGTTCCGGTTTAATTACTGCCAAATCAGTAAGCGGATTACCGTTAGCATCGGATGGTAATCCACCCAGATTGACACCTATCGGACGATAACCGGTTGAGAAGGTGGCAAAGGTATTGATGTCTTTGGCAGGTTTATAGGTTACTGTCAGCTGACCTGAATAGTTGATGTTATCTTTATCCACATTAAACGACTGATTAGTATAACCCAGTGCTTTTCTGATTTTAAGTAAAGTAGCATCACTCGTAACAATGCCTCCATATACCGTACGATCGAAACTTACTTTTTTCAAATCATAATTAGCTCTGATGCCGGGCAATAGATGAAGATTTTTCAGAATGGTCCAGTCAAACTGACCATAGATTGCTCCACTGAATGTATTCAGTTCCGCTACCGATTTTATTCCAAATCCATCCAGTAATCCGGGAGTTTGCCATTTGGTTCTATCTGCAACCACAGTTGAATCATACGCAAAACGCCATTGATCTTTACCGGTTTCTTCCGTAGAATTTGATTTCAGATTCTGATAAAAGGCAAATGCTCCTAAAACAGCTGTGACTTTTTTACCCAGTGAACCAGCCCAACGTACTTCCTGTGAAAACTGATTGTGGACTGAAGGAGCCTGTGATTTACTTAAGGCCTGTAAGCCGGTGAAATCACGGTCGGTGGATGGATCCCAGTTCCAGTAACGCCAGGCAGTAGTCGAAGTCAGTGTTCCCGAACCCACTTTAATGTCTGCATTGAGCGAAGCTCCACCCAAATCCTGATTAGCTTTAGCCGGAGTATCCTGATCAATTATGCGGTCGAACGGATTGGTACTTGGAATAGTGTAACCCAAATCGGCTGCAATCTGAGGATATTGACGATATGCTTTTCGCAATGTTGGAACGGTTCCTGCATACACCTGAGCATAACCCACAGGATGCTGACGGGTATAATCGGCTGCGAGTGTAATGCTTACTTTATCGCTTGGTTGGTACAATAATTGACCTCTTACCCCCACATTATTCAATTCATTTACCCAACTGTCAAAACGTTTGTTGTAAATTGTTCCATCGCGTTGAGTTCCTGAAAATGAAATCCGGCCTGCCAGGTTGTCGAATAATTTTCCGGTAAGTGAAGCTTTGGCCTGAATATAATTGTAATTACCATAACTCACTTCGTAATCAGAACCGGGAGTGAAACTTGCCTTGCGGGTAGTCACGTTGAATGCACCGGCAGTCGTGTTCTTACCAAATAAAGTTCCCTGCGGACCACGAAGCACCTCAATTCGCTCTAAATCAATAAAATCGAGTGTTGTTGCTGCCGGACGGGCATAATAAACACCATCCACATAAAATCCAACGCCCGGATCAATTCCATCATTCGTAAGTCCGAAGGTTGTACCCAAACCACGAATACTCAATCCTGTATTTCGCGGATTGGACGAATAAAGTTGTACACTTGGCAACAATTCCTTTACGCGGTTTACGTTGAATGAACCACTTTGCTCAGCCTGAGCACCTGTTACCACCGATATTGGAATAGGTATTTCCTGAACAGTTTCGTTTCTACGACGTGCAGTAACTACCACTCTGTTTAAAAGATTGGAATTCTGACGAATTTCAAATACAAGTTCACCATCCTCGCTTTCAATGATATTTTCCTGTTTTTGGTACCCTACATAGTTGACAATAACCGTAAATGGAAGTTTTTTGGCGGTTTTCAGACTAAAGTTCCCGTTTACATCCGTTTTTACGATGTCTTTTGTTCCTTCCACCTGAACAGAAACTCCAATCAGATTTTCCCCGGTGGTACTATCTTTTACTTTACCGTTAAGCTGAGTCTGTTTAGCTTGAGCGAATCCGCTTATAGCGACGGCCCATACTAAAAATAATGCGTAAATTTTTTTCGTCATAATTTAATTGTTTTATTTTTTTATACCTTATCAATTGAGGGAGCAAAAGTACCCTGCAATGAAAAGCAAAAAAATACCGCAATCGGAGTATTTTAATACCCAAATTGCGGTACAAACCACAATAAAACACTGTAAACTAACTAGATATAATACTCGGTAAGATCTACCAATCCATTCTTTAATGCAAATTTGATGAGTTCCTGGATATTATTCAGTTCCAGTTTGCGGAAAATATTCTTGCGATGGGTATTGATGGTATGGTGACTCAAACAACGAGATTCAGCAATTTCTCTGGCGGTTTTTCCCTGCGTAAACAACTGAACCATCTCAAGTTCGGTGCTGGTAAGTAAATTTCGCTTTCCGGAGTTTTCTTTTTTGCGATGATGCCCGTCCAAAATAACCTGCAAAGCCTCACTGCAAAAGTATTTTTTAGCAATTATCGTAGCCAGAATAGCTGATGCTATTACATCGTAATCATTAGTCTTCAGTACAAAATTGGCTTTGCTAAAAGAAGCTGTCAGTGGCATCAAAAATACTTCATCAGGAATATCGGCCAAAAAGAGCCATTTGGATTGAGGAAAGCAAACCGACAATACAGCTACCTCATCAATGGTATTAATAGCCAGACTGTCAAAATCAATCAGTACAACAGCTTCACTGTTTGACAGTAAGGTGCTATGTAGTTCGAGTTTAGTAGACGCTGTGAGAATTATATATCCCTGAACCTGATCCTGTATGATGCGCTCCAGCCCCAACCGACATAAGTCGTTGTTCTCTGCAAGTATAAAAGTTACATCACTCATAAAACCAGTGCTTTGGGATTAAAATATATCAACTGCAAAGGTCAAGCTATTTTTTAATCAATGAAATACCCCGATTAGAGTATTTATATACCACAATCGGGGTATTAGATTATCAATTCCGTCGTAGACATGCTACGACGAGCGATGAGGCGGGTCGGTGATTACCGATGAGGACACCCTGATGCGAAAACTTAAGTACCTCCGATTTATTTCTATGGAATACAAAGAGAATTAATTCAATTAGCACTCACATCAATTACTTTTAGCTATTAGATTGAATTGTTACAATAGTATACGTTAATAGCATACGAGCGTACTGCATCAATTGATACGAGCGTATGGGACGATTGCATACGAGTCTATGCGGCAGTAGTATATCCGGCTATGCAACGATTGCATACGAGGCTATGTGACAGTAGTATATCCGGCTATGCGATGATCGATGCTTATAAACGATATCAAGGGGCTATCATAAATTCAGAGTGAAATACAGATTTTGGGAAAGTATGCAAGAGTTATTCAGCAGCCTTATATGCTGTTTTTCTTATTTCAACGAAAGAAGTTTGCCTGACAATCTTAGTTCTTGTTCTGCCAAAGCATCTTTGGTCAGATTCAGAAATCCTTTTTCATGATTAAACTTCTGACCATCAGTCAATACCCATTTCAGAAACTCTGCAACTTCTTTTCGTGCACTTTGCTGTGAATAAACAAATCCAATTTTTTCTACCGGAATTGTTTCCACTCTGGTTGATTCCAACACAATAATTACCTGATCCAGATTACCAGTCAAAATTGGCTTTGCATCTTTCTTTAATTCGATAGGTAATAAGGCCAATCCGTTTTTAAGATTACGGGAAGTCACATCGTATATATAGCCTAAATTATTAAAGGTCAGACCTATCGTATCTTTTTTGATAGCAGAAAGCAAATAAATATCATCGCCAAATACTTTTTTCCCTCTGATTTCGGAAGTCTGGTGACCAAAAAATCCTGCCAAAGTGGTTGAAGAACTTGCTTGATTATCACGGGAATAAATATTGGCTTTATATTTTGATTTCTGTGCCGGTTCATCACTTTCGTAATCAACCACTTCGAAAAAAAGTTTATCAAGTTCCCTTTTATTTAATCCTTTTTTTGCAGTAGCAGCCAAAATTGGATTATAACTATTGGTAACCGGCAATAAAGCATACCTGCCTGCATAAAGAATTTCCTGAGTAGGTTGCAACTCATTCTGAGTTGGTTGATGTGCAATGATGTTTAAATCTACTGCCTGTCCTGAAATTGTTTTCACAGCTAATTTGATGTTTGCATTCGGATTTACTTTTTCATATTCCGAAATCCACTTTTCAATCAACGGATAAGTGAATTTTGTTCCACTGATTACAATGGGTTCTTTGGCTGCATTACCGCCTGCATATGTTGAAATTGAAACAAACAAAGCAATTAATACTTGATAAAAATTATTCGTTTTCATACCTTTAAAATTATTATAAATTGATTATATTTTGAAATAAATCAAATCAGTTTTGATCTGAGACTTAGAAAATTTAATGATTGTAAAATAGTATTATCCGCTGAGGACGTGAGAAACAGATGAATGGAAATCAACACGATGTGCTACAACAGCGCATTCGCATGTTTGAAGAGGAATTGGAATTAGATTCCTGTGAGAAAATAAGTTGAGCTAAAGAAAAAGCAGGATAGCTATCCGGAAACGTCTCGTTTAATTGTCTGGAAACAAACAATACGCGTTGAGTTGCTTTGTTCATACTATAGTTTTTTATTGTTGTAAATAACGTTGTTCATTCACGATGCAAAAATAGATGATAACTATAGCAGCCGAAATACCGTTGGAGGGTCATTTTAATACCTAGTTTTGGGTATGTTTGACTGCCTATAGATCTCAAATTGATAAATAAAAGGGGTTTTATACAATGAACTTATTTTAATATTGGTCTAAGCTATTGTGCAATAATCATTTTTTTTTTACGTTTGTACTCTACAATCGTTTTTGGAACATGAAAATTAGAAGAATCAAAAGACTGATATTAAGTATTGCATTTCTAAGTGGTTTTGCGTCATTGCTTATTGCTCAGGGAAATTTGCCTTATGTTGACCAAAAACAAATTCATTTTGGATTTTCGCTTGGGTTGGGAACTATGGATTTTGCTGTGTCGCCTCCAGATTCAGTTAGAGTATCCAGTCTGAATCCGACCTTTTCGGTTGGAATAATAACTGATTTAAGATTGAACCGGTATTTGAATCTGCGTTTTACGCCTGCTTTGCATTTTGGAGCACGTGAATTAACGTACACTTTCAATAATTCTGTTACAAAATCACTTGTTGTTCAATCACTTCCTATCTGTTTGCCTGTTTATTTGAAGTACAGTTCGGAACGAAAAGGGAATCTACGTCCTTATGTGATTTGGGGTGGAGGTGCGTCAATTGATTTGGCTACAAACGAAGGGAGTCCGGTATTACTTAAGCCGTTGGATTTTTTTACGGAATTTGGAGCGGGATGTGATATTTATTTCTCGTTTTTTAAACTTTGTCCGGAATTAAAATACTCCATTGGGTTTAATAATATGTATAACCAAAATCATGGAACTGTGATTTTAGAAAAACAGCAATTTCTGAGCGTACCATTGACAAGCCTGACTTCGCACGTGCTGACTTTGGCATTCAATTTTGAGTGACGAAACGGCAATAAAAAAAATAGTCGGAGTGACGATTGCCTCTGTATGATTAGAGTTTCTCGATTTGTTTAATAACTTTATCCATAGCAGTTTGCCAGTCGGAGTAAAGTTTGCGAAAATATGCTTTTACAATTTTCGGATTGTCTTTTCCATCGGGACGGTTGGCACGCAACACGAATTCACGATTTAAATCCATAATTTCAACTACAAGATTTTCAACCTTCTGATCTTCAATTGATTTTGACATCAGACAACGAAAATAAATATCGGTAATCAGTTCCGATGAAACAAATTTAATGGTGTTTTTCAGTTTTCTGCGACTTGCCATAGCTGTAATGTTTAAAATTTAAAATACAAATATAGCCGATTATTATGATAAAGTAATCTTTTGAAGTAAATTTGCAGTAGATATTGAATTGAATTACGTTTATCTGAAATCCGTTTTTACAACATGCACTCATTTCCACCTCGTTTTATCCTTCGCTACTTTGCTTTTGTGGCAGTTCTTCTCGCTATCACTTTTTCGTCGTGCAACGATGATTTGATTTCAACCAATCCGAAAGACAAGCTGACTTTTTCCACCGACACGTTGACTTTTGATACAGTTTTTACGACCATTGGAAGTGCTACGTCGAAAATAATGATTTACAACCGTAATAACTTTGCCCTGAAAATAAGTCACTTGGGTATTGCCGGAGGTAAAAACTCTTCATTCAGAATCAATGTTGATGGGAGTTTGAATGCTGATAATCAATTTGACAATATTACCATCCGCGCTAAGGACAGCATGTATATTTTTGTGGCAGTTACCGTTAATCCTCAAAATGCAAATTCACCGGTTTTTATTCAGGATTCTATTGTTTTTCAAACTAATGGTGTATTGCAAAACGTGAAACTTCAGGCTTATGGTCAGGATATGAAAGTGCTGAAAAACAAGTATATACACAATGATACCACACTCACAGCAGAGAAACCCTACCTGGTCTACGGGTATTTGGCTATTGATACTGCTAAAACATTGACATTGAAACCGGGCTGTAAACTTTATTTCCACAATAATGCTAACATGATTATTTATGGTAATCTGAAAGCTAACGGCACAGCCGATAATCCGATTATCATGCGTGGCGACCGACTGGATAATATCAAATTCTCCACACCCTTTCCGTACAACAACGTAGCCGGTCAGTGGGGAGGTATTTATTTGCTGTGGAATGGAGGAAATCACGTATTGCAGCACGTAAACATGAACAGCGGTTATGTGGGAATCTATTTTTCAAATAACGACCGAAATACTGTCCCGAACCTTGAAATTGCCGATTGCCGCATCCATAATTTTATGGTTTACGGATTGGTGGTTCAAAATGGAAACGTGTTGGTTACCAATTCTGAAATTTCTAACACCAGTAGTTACAGTGTATACCTTAGTGGTGGGAAACATACTTTTTTGCAAAGCACCATTGCCAACTATTTCGATAATAATACAGTGCAAGCAGCTTCACGCGACAAAAAACCAGCACTTATGATTATGAATCTGAACCGGGTAGCTCCCATGCAAACCGAGTTCAGAAACTGTATTGTAAGTGGAAATTTGGATAATGAATTTAGTTTGGCAACACGCTTTCTCGACCAATACAAAGGTGTTTTCGACCATTGTTATATCCGCAAACCAGATTCACTGAAACTACCTCAATTTACCAATATCCGTTGGTACAACCGTAAAGATACCCTTTTCAAAAGTATTCGTTACGACTACGAAAAGAAAACGTATTTCAATTTTATGCCCGATTCCGTTTCGCCTGTTCGTGGTAAGGCCGACCTAACCGTGGCTGCACAATTCCCTCTCGACCTGAATGGAAATAATCGCCTGACCGGAAATAAACCCGATATTGGGGCGTACCAATGGCAACCGTTGAAAAAATAAATTCATGAAACGGGTAATTATTCTACAATTCGTATTGATTTTTGTTTTTCAAGTTGTTGCACAACAAATTGAAAAACAAAATTTCAAGATTGTTAGCTATAATGTCGAGAATTTCTTTGACTGTGTGCATGACTCGTTGACGAATGATACTGAATTTACACCTACCGGTATGCGTGGCTGGACTTTTTCCAAATACAAAAAGAAGCAAGCCAATATTGCCAAAGTGATTACAGCCATTGGCGGTTGGGATGCACCTGAACTGGTGGGTTTGTGCGAAGTGGAAAGTCGCAAATGCCTGATAGATTTGACGCGTTATTCGGGATTAAAAAACCTGCGATACAGGTTTCTGCATCACGAATCACCCGATCCACGAGGCATTGATGTGGCTTTGTTGTATCAGCCCAATGAGTTTAAACCCATTCACGACGAAGCTATTCCAATTCATTTCCCCAATGCACCGCACGGTCGCACCCGCGATATTTTGTTTGCTTCTGGCATCATTCCTGCCGGCGATACGCTGCATGTGTTTGTTTGTCATTTTCCGTCGCGCTTGGAAGGTGAGTTGGAATCCGAAGAAAAACGCATGTTTGTGGCATCGGTGCTTCGTCGTAAAGTGGATAGTTTGTTTGCAACCTCTCCCAACCCAAAGATAGTGATTATGGGTGACTTTAATGATTTTCCCACCAATAAAAGTCTGCTGAAAATGCTTCAGGCTAAGCCTCTGAACGATTCTGTTTCGAACAAAAGCTTATACAATCTGGTTTATGAACTTCATACCGAAGGCAAAGGTTCTAATAAACATGCCGGCGATTGGGGTGCGTTGGATCAGATGATTGTTTCGGGTAATTTGCTGAAACAAACCAGCTCTATATGTACCAAACAAAGCGATGTGCATTTTTTTAATGCCGATTTTTTACTCGAAGATGATAAAACCTACCTTGGTAAGCAACCTTTTCGTACCTTTGTGGGCATGAAATACCAGGAAGGCTTTTCGGATCATTTACCGGTATATGCTGATTTTTGGATTAACACGAAGCCCTGAACTTTCAAACTTTCAACTTTCAACCTTTATAACTGACACATGGACGTTCAACTATTTATTCCCTGCTATATCGACCAACTGTATCCCGAAACGGGTTTCAACACCATAAAAGTGCTTGAGAAGGCGGGCTGCAAGGTACATTATAATCCAAATCAGACCTGCTGCGGACAACCGGCCTTCAACAGTGGGTATTGGAATGAAGCAGGAAGTTTGGCAGAGAAATTCCTCACTGATTTTCAACCCGATATGCCCATTGTTTCGCCATCAGGTTCATGTTCCAGTTTTGTGATTCATCATTATCACAAGCTATTGACGGATAAACCTGACTTATTGGCTCGTCATGCTCATATGAAAAACAATGTTTACGAGCTTTCAGATTTTTTGGTGAATGTGCTGAAGGTTGAAAAATTGGGATCAAAGTTTCCGCACAAGGTTACATTTCACGATTCATGTTCTGCGTTACGGGAATATGGAATCAAAGACGAACCACGTCGTTTATTGGCTCAGGTTGAAGGACTTGAATTGATTGAAATGGAAGAAAGCGATACCTGCTGTGGTTTTGGCGGAACTTTTGCCGTGAAAAACAACGCTATTTCATCGGCTATGGCTGAGAAAAAAGTGGAAAACTCGCTGGCTACCGGAGCAGAATTTGTTGTAAGTACCGAAGCTTCTTGTTTGATGAATATCAACGGCTATAGTGCGAAACACAAATCACAGGTCAAAGGTATTCATTTGGCTGATATTCTGGCAAGTGGTTTATAATCGACTCACTTCCACCGTCACACATTTCCCTGCTTCATCCCCTTTAGGTAGGGGAATTTTCACCTCGGTTTGGTTTGTTGAAGGATTAAACGTTACTTGATTTCCTGAATAATTTCCACTAATCGTCAGTTTGAAAAATAACTGTTTTTGAGTTGGGTCAGCAACAGTAACAGTTAGATTTCGTCCAACATTTTCCAATTGCACCAACCCCGGAGTTCCGGCAATTATATAATCTTTATTTGAAAAAGTATTTATCCTGGTTTGTTTATGGAAAACAAACTGAAGAGATGTGTTACTTTTAAGCTTAACAGCCTGAACAGATGAACTGTTTGACAGAATCTCAGTTGTTGGATTTTTCGAAAACTGAATCAGATCATTTTGAGAAACTGAAGGTAAAACCATATAGGCATACGAATTTTGTTTTGTGGCATTTACCCCATGGTTTACCCACAGCTTGAAAATTTTCTCCGAAACTGTTTTAGTAGAATACGGATCGGCAATTTCGTGCCAGTTACCTGTTTGAGTCTTGAGTGAAAGTGTTGTAGAGCATCCTTTAGGAAAAAAATAACCAATTGAATCGTGCCAAATTGTATTTAAACTTGTAGAACTAAAAAGGGTATCAGCCGTTATTGATGTTTTTACACCGGCAAATGAGACAACAGCATTTCCTTTTTGAAAACATTGATTGACTCCGGTAATGATTTCTTTCCCATTTTTTGTTTTTATATCAGCACCCAGACACACCAACATTCCGTTCAGATAAAACCATGATTTTTTGGCATCAATTTCATTTCGTGCCAAATGAAAAGTTGTAATTCCACATCCGTTGTGTGTTAATCCACCAACAAATGGATTGGGGTTGTGGTAATCATCTGTTTTATTTTGTTTTATTGAATCTACAATTGGGGCGGTAACTCCGGGAATACGATTCCAATCCCAAACCGGGAAAATATCGCTGTATTCACTTCCTCTCCTCATAAAAATAGTGCAACCATCGGAGATAAAATGGCCTTTTTTGTTTTCATTGTTGGTAAATTCCGTTCCTTTTACTCTTGGTGAACAGGAACGCACTGAAATATAGTTGGTAGCACATCTAAAAACGGATAAATCTGATCGCCAAAAATGTTTTGCTCCTATCAGTTCAGGCAGAATTCCGGGTTTCATATTTCTGAAAATTATCTCTTCATACAGGTTTTTATGTGTTGAATCAGCCTGACTCATTTGATTTATTGCAACACACAAACTCAATACTTTTCCTACCTGTGCTTTCTTGAAAAGCTGTCGGTTACAGGCGCTTACATCCATGTAGCCATGCCAAAGAACCCAATCTTCACCTTCTAATATATAATTTCGCAGAATATTTAGTTGCTGATTGGAAAAAGCAAGTTTAGTTCCTTCAAAAATATTGGCGTAATACGATAGACTGTTTATAAAGGCCAATCCGTAGTTCCCAAATTGCTGTTGAGGACCATGTTGATGAAAACTGAAATCGGGTTGAATTCCTTCGTTTGTGGTTTGATAAATCTCCGAGGCAATGGAATCGCGGGCAGCTTTAATTAGTTGTTCATCGTTAAGCAGAAGTGCTTTTAATAGTACATTGCCAGCAAGCCATACTTTATTTTGACCCGTCATCCGGAAACCTGAGTTACTCAGCACTTTTATAGTTTCAATTTTTTCGTTTTCAGACAGTTCATTTTCAAGTAAAATAGCCAAAACTCCAAATGTTTTTGGAACTCCAATCTCGTTGTACCACCAGTTTTTGCAAACAGGTTTTAGTCTGAACCAGGCATTTAATCCTCGATGAAGAAATTCGGAAACTTCCTCTTTTTGATAAAATATTGAATTAGGTGATAAGTAAGCTTTGCATACATAAAGGAGCCTGGAAATATGATTTAGCGGATCCCAACTACTTAGTGCCTGATCATTATAATTAATGTTTGAGAACGAACCATCAGGTTTTTGATATTTTATAATTCGTTCTAAATCTGCATTTTGTTGATAGGTATTGGAATAAAGTTCTCTGAGACTTAAGTCGGTGGTATTCCCTTTGTTCGAAATAATGGTAGCCAAATGTTGCATTTCTTCGCTTTGTAGAAAAGGATTGAGCGAAATGTCAACTATATTTTTTTTCAGAGCCTGAGTCAGTTTTTCCTCCGAAAATAAATAACTCGAAATGCACAGCAGAAAAATAATTGAAATGAATGATTTCTTCATTGTAAAAATCAGCTATCAAATAATAATCAAAGGATAGAATACTATAATCAGGCAATAAAAAGGATGATTTAAACGTGTGTAACAAGTAATGGTGTATCAGAGTGAAGTACCATTTTATATGCCAGACTTGGGTTGAACAGACGTACAAAAAGATTTCTGCGACGGGTGTTAAAGGCCAGCACGTTAATCTGATGATCAACCATAAAGGTATTCAAAAGTTCAGGAGTGTCGTTGGCGTTCAATAGCGCATAATTTGTTGTAAGTTGTGGGTAATGACTTGCAAAATAAGATTTTATACCGGAAAGCATCACTTCGCTCCATGCTTCGTTTTTATTAGAAGCATGAATAAAATAGAGTTCAATTTTTTCAGAAGCAAAAAGTGAAATTGTGCGGTCGATAGCTATAAGGTCTTTTTGATCGAAATTAGTTAGAAATGCGATACGTTTAATGTCTTCAGGCGATTTCATGCTCATTAAAACAGGTACTGCAAAAACAGGAGAAACACAGGATTCCATCACTTCAGCAGTCACACTTCCAATAAGTTCGTTTGTCAGTTTTTTTCCATGAGTTCCCATTACCACCAATGCCGGAGTATTTTTCTTGCAATAATCAAGTATTTGATCTTCAGGTACTCCCTCTTTCATTTCGAAGCTGAAAGGTATATTGGGAAGTTCGCCTTTTGCAATTCGTTCATGAATTTGTCGGGTCATTATTTCAATTTCGGCATTGGCCGAACTGATAATTCGTCGGAGTAATTCACTGTCGCTTATACTGTAGGTACTCAAATCGTTGTTCGACGAGATGGTGAATGCCGGACTGAAGTAAACAT
>CAZTDH010000023.1:0-21339 GCA_964612615.1 uncultured Paludibacter sp.
TTTTACGTGCAACTTTGCTTGCCTCTACGCCATTTTGTTCATCCTTTTCCATTTTCCCAACAGATGTTTTCATTTTAGCATTGTATGCCGAATCGGTTGATTGAGAAGCAACTGTATATTTACGGGCAGCTGTAAATCCGGTTTTCGTATCGCCCGGAAGAATAGAACAGCACTGAATTCCGAATGGTTTTAATTCCACAGCCAGTGCCTGCATAAACACCAACAAAGCCGATTTTCCGGCCGAATAAAATGCCTGGAATGGAATGGGAACAACAGCAGCCACAGATGAAGTGGCAATGATTTTACCATAACCTTGTTTTCTGAAAACAGGAATACAAGCCTGAATAACTTTTACTGCCCCAAAAAAATTGGTTTCGAACTGATATTTAACCTCTTCCGACGAAGTATCTTCAATTGAGCCTGCAATACCGTTTCCGGCATTACTTACAACCGCATCCAAATGCTTGTTTTCTTTTATAATTTGTGAAACCACAGTTGCAATTTCCTCCTCGTTATTCACGTCCATTTTTACGTGAATAATCTCCCCAATACCGTTTTCTGCCTTTTGTGAAACACCACCACGCCGTGAAGCTGCATACACTTTAACACCCTTATTCATAAGTTGTTCTGCAGCCGAAAGACCGATTCCGGTACTTGCTCCGGTAATCAATACTACTTTAGTTTCCATTGTTTCAGTAAATAATTTGGTTGCAAATATACTGATTATTAAATTCATTGATAATTTTGATTACAGAATTTATGTAAAGATTTGCTACTTTTGTACTTCATCCTATTAAAACATTCCAAAATGAAGGTGTTGGTTACTGGCGCAAACGGTTTATTAGGTCATCAGGTGGTGGTTGAGCTTTTGAAACGAAACCATCAGGTCAGCATAATTGTGCGAAGCAGAAGGAACATTCATTTTGATCAAAATGATATAGAAGTTCATACCGGAAATTTTACCGATTACGAACATTTGAAAACAGCTGCTAAGGGTTGTGATGCCATTATTCACATTGCAGCTGTTACGGCAACAGATTTGCTGCATTACGAGGATTACCACCAGATTAATGCAGTAGGAGCAGGGCTGATTGTAAAAGTTTTGGAAGAGTTGGAAATAAATAATTTGGTTTTTGTGAGCACAGCGAACACGGTGGGCTATGGAAGTCCGATTCAATTGGCCGACGAAACACAGCCGATTCAATTTCCTTTTTCCAATTCGTTTTACGCACAAAGTAAAGTGGAGGCGGAGCGAATTTTCACCGAAGCTTCCAAAAACCCGAATAAGCATATAATTATTATCAACCCGACTTTTGTGATTGGGGCTTTCGATCCTAAACCAAGTTCCGGAAAAATGATACTTTTGGCCTACAAAAAACGCTTTATGTTTATTCCCAAAGGCGGAAAAAACTTTGTGGCGGTTAGGGTTGTGGCTGAAGCTGTTTGTAATGCACTGACGCAGGGTAGGAGCGGGGAGAACTATCTTGCTTCGGGCGAAAATCTATCGTTCAAGGAGTTTTATACACTTCAGAAACAAATTGGAAATTACCGGCAAGTATTAATTGACATTCCCGATTTTATATTAAAAGTAATCGGTTTAGTAGGAGATTTGCTTCGGAAACTGGGTATAAAAACCGAAATTTGCAGTATGAATCTCAGGCAGTTAATGGTTCGGGAATACTACAGCAATGTAAAAGCAAAAACCGAACTAAATTTACCCGAAAGTGTTTTAGAAATAGCTGTAAAAGAAGCTATTGACTGGTTTAAGGAGCAAAAAATGATTTAAAAGTTATAATTCCAAACCCATGAAAAGAGCTGTTCTTTTCTGTTTGACATTTTTGTTTTGGTTTGATGCTTTTGGTATCACAAAGCCTAAACGGGTCGAATCCATTCCTTTTGAAATGGTAGGAAGTTATGTGGTTATCACAGTTCGAATAAACGACTCTTCCCCTCTTAATCTGATTCTCGATTCGGGAGTCAGAAACACCATTATCACGGAATTACAATCAGGCGACCGTATTACGCTCAATTATTCCGACGTTAAAGACTTGATGGGGCTTGGCGGTGGAAACCATCTCGACGCATATATAAGCAATTATAATGAGCTGAAAATTGGTCGGTTGAAAATGAATTACAAAACCGTTTTTGTTCTTCAGGACAATGTTTTTAATCTATCGAAACACACCGGAACAAAGATAAATGGCTTGCTGGGTGCTGATTTTTTTCAGGATTATACTATCGAAATTGATTATACAGCGCGACGGGTGCGGTTTTTCGAACCAAGTCCTTTTGACACTCCTAAAGGCTATAATGTATTACCGATTACCATTGAAGCGCAAAAACTTTTTATTGATTTGGCAGTAGTAAATGCAGACAGCACCCGGCAAAAAGTAAAAATGCTTATTGATACCGGTGCGGAACTGAATGCCTGGTTTCAAACCATGACTTCCGAATCGGTTCATCTGCCGGCCAAGTGGATAAACGGAACGGTTGGTGAAGGCTTAAATGGCATTATTACAGGTAAATATGGACGAATTCCGGAACTGAAAATAGGTGATTTCAGTTTGAAAAACCCGATTGTGTCTTTCCCTGATTCTGCGACAATTGCTCAAATAATAGCCAATTCAAAACGCGATGGTACGATTGGAAGTCAGTTACTGAGTAGGTTTAATCTCATTTTTGATTATAACCAGAAAAAGTTATATTTTAAACCAAACGAGAATTTTAAAAACCGCTATTCGTACAATATTGCAGGAGTTGAAATTATACAAATAACGCCATTTTTACCAATAACAGAAGTACTTTCGGTTTGGAAAAATTCTCCAGCTGCATTAGCAGGTGTTATACCTGGCGATAAAATACTGGAAATAAACGGAGAAAAGGCACTGACTATGTCATTAAGCGAACTCAGAAAGATTTTTGAAACACCAACAAAAAAACCGCTTAAACTGACTTTGATACGCGAAGAAAAAGAGATTCAGGTGACGATAGATATGCTGGATAAGATTTAGTGAATAACTGAGCGATGAAGATAAATGCTGTATGCCAAACAAAAATCTCGTCTAGCTTTATGGATTTGAAGTCGTTTAATCGAATTCCAAAGCGGCTTATTCTCAAATATATGAGCAATATTTTAATATTCACGATAAAAAAGTTATCAACAGTTTGCAGTTTCGAAAAAAACATCTATTTTTGCAGTCCCAAATCGCGAAGTAGAATTATAACGCAAAAACACAATAAGCAATGAAAAGGACATTCCAACCTTCTGTTAGAAAAAGAAAGAACAAACACGGATTCCGTGAAAGAATGGCAACAGCCAATGGCCGCCGGGTATTAGCATCACGTCGTGCTAAAGGCAGAGCTAAACTTACAGTTGCAGATGAAGCACGTCACAAACACTAATCAATCTGCCAAAACAGCATAAGGAAAGTAAAGACTTCAGGTAAGTTTTTACTTTTTTTGTTTTTATACCTTTGCGAAACAATAAAATGATTATTTTTGACAGCTAATCTGACTATATAAAATTTGAAACAGAAAGGCTGTTAATCAACGACTTGTAACTCGTAACAATTTCCTTGTAACTGAATATATGGAATTAAAGAAATTTTGGAAAGAAACTATCGGAGGATTTGTACTTAAAAATGTACTGATTGCTTCCGGAATCATTGTTGTGTTGACATGGGGTGCGCTTATAGCTGTTGATTTTTATACTCATCACGGTGAATTACTGGTAATTCCCGATTTACGTGGTTCAAATGTTGAAGAGGCAGAGCAACTTCTCGCCAAAAAAGGATTGTATGCTCAGGTTATCGACTCGGTTTACGTTCGAAATAAAAAGCAGGGTGCCATTATTGAACAGATTCCTGCACCAAATTCAACTGTCAAAAGCAATCGTCCGGTATATATTATCATTAATTCCCGCAAAGCCCGTCAGGTTGCTTTACCCGAAATAAGTGAAGTGTCTTATCGTCAGGCAGATGCCATGCTTCAATCGGTGGGGTTAAGCGTT
Source organism: uncultured Paludibacter sp. (assembly GCA_964612615.1). Classification (GTDB taxonomy): domain Bacteria; phylum Bacteroidota; class Bacteroidia; order Bacteroidales; family Paludibacteraceae; genus Paludibacter. The sequence continues at coordinate 4,010 of CAZTDH010000023.1, forward strand.
GCCAATGTGGAATATGCGCCATCAGAATTTAAAGATTTAGTCATTGAAATAAAATTGCACGGAAGAACTGTTTTTCCCGGAACACGCATTCCTGAAGGAAGTGCGGTAGTTTTGGTTGTTGGAAATGGTTCGGGTTCGGCTGAATCAAAAGCTGTTCCATCGCTGAAAGGAATGAATATAGATGATGCTACCATAAAAGCATCAGCTTCATCATTCGAAATTGGTGCAGTAGAGTATGATGTTCCTCCTTCGGGTAACGAATCAAAATATTTTATCTACCGCCAGCGTCCGTCAGCAGGAGCCTCATTGCCTGCGGGAGGCAAAATTGATGTTTATCTTACAACCGATAAAGCCAGACTAAATGAGGTTTTTGAAGAAGATAAAAAACAGGATCAGGCCGAAGAGCAATTTTTCTAATATTCAATAAATCAACCGATTGTGGCAGAAGAATTTTTTGAAGAAATAGAAGAAGATGAACTGGATGAAGTAGGAGGGGAGCGGGAGCTTTTCGAGCATTTCCGTTTTGTGGTGGACAAAGGTCAGGCCATTACCCGTGTTGATAAGTATCTGGTTAACTGCATGTCCAACACTTCGCGTAACCGCATTCAGGATGCTGCTGATGCCGGAAATATACTGGCAAACGGTAAACCTGTGAAATCCAATTACAAAGCCAAACCGAACGATGTGATTAGCATTGTGCTGGCTTATCCTCCCAATGAATTTGAAATTATTCCGCAGGATATTCCGCTCGATATTGTTTATGAGGACGATGATATAATGCTGGTGAATAAACAACCTGATTTGGTGGTACATCCGGGTTTTGGTAATTTTGATGGAACGCTGCTTAATGCCATTGCCTGGCACATGAAGGATAATCCGGGTTTTGATGCTAACGATTCGCGTATCGGGTTGGTTCACCGTATTGACAAAGATACTTCAGGGCTGATTCTGATTGCCAAAACACCTGAAGCTAAAACGTTGCTTGGCAAACAGTTTTTCGATAAAACAACCCAACGTCGCTATCAGGCTCTGGTTTGGGGAAGAGTAAAGGAAGATGAGGGAACGATAATTGGCGATTTGGCCCGTGATCCACGTGACCGCATGCTTTTCACCGTTTTTCCAGAAGGAGAAAATCCGGCAGCAAAACACGCTGTAACGCACTATAAAGTCATTGAACGAATGGCTTATGTTACTTTGGTAGAATGTCGCTTAGAAACAGGCCGTACGCACCAGATTCGGGTTCACATGAAGCATATTGGTCATACGCTTTTCAACGATGAGCGTTATGGTGGTCACGATATTTTGAAAGGAACTACAGCCGCCAAGTACAAACAATTCGTCAAAAACTGTTTCGAAATATGTCCACGGCAAGCATTACATGCCAAAACACTTGGCTTCGAGCATCCCCGCACTGGTGAAATGATGCATTTCGAAAGTGAATTACCGGATGATATGCAGCAGTTGATTGACAAATGGCGGAATTATGCCAAATTTTTAGATGAAGAGTAAATCAAACTATCTTTCTTAATAAGGGTTTTATGAAAAAAAATATTGCCATCGTAGCGGGTGGAGATTCGTCGGAAGTAGTTGTTTCGCTAAAAAGCGCAGCGGGTTTGTATTCGTTTATGGACAAAGAGCGTTACAAGGTTTACATTGTAACCATTGTTGGAAAAACATGGCAGGTAGAATGGTCTGAAAATGAGAAGATTGCCATTGATAAAAACGATTTCAGCTTTATTCATGAAGGTGAAAAAATCAACTTTGATTTTGCCTATATCACCATTCATGGCACGCCGGGCGAGAATGGAATTCTGCAGGGATATTTTGAATTAATCGGCTTGCCGTATTCGTGCTGCGGAGTGTTAGCTGCTGCGGTTACTTTCAATAAATTTACCTGTAATCAATACCTGAAAGGCTTTGGTGTAAAGGTTTCCGAGTCGTTGGTATTGCGCGAAGGACAAACAGTTACGGACGAAGAGCTGGCTCAGAAAATAGGCTTTCCATGCTTCGTGAAACCAAATGTTGGTGGCAGCAGTTTTGGGGTAACAAAAGTAAAAACGATAGAGCAGATTCAACCCGCTATTTCCAAAGCATTTGCCGAAGGTAACGAAGTGATGATTGAGGCTTTTATGGCCGGAACTGAGATTACCTGCGGCGTTTATAAAACTAAAACAAAGTCGCAGGTTTTGCCGGTGACTGAAGTTGTTCCAAAAAATGAATTCTTTGATTTTGATGCAAAATATAAAGGCGAAGTGGAAGAAATTACACCAGCCAGAATCAGTGCAGCACTGACAGAACGTGTTCAGAAACTAACTTCAGCAATTTATGATATTTTAGGTTGCAAAGGCATAGTTCGCATCGACTATATTATTTCCGAAGGCGATGTGATTAATCTCCTGGAAGTAAATACTACACCGGGAATGACTAAAACAAGCTTTATTCCTCAACAGATTGCTGCTGCCGGTTTAAATATTCAGGACGTGATGACCGAAATAATTGAGAACGAGTTGAATTGAAGATTTGAAAATGAGCAGAATGAAGACTTTTGATGAAATACAAGATATTATCACTTCTGAATTAGAACAGATAAACTGGAGCAAAGAGCCGCACGGACTTTATGAGCCAATTGGTTATGTGTTGAACATGGGCGGAAAGCGCATTCGTCCTGCATTGACGCTTATGGCCTGCAATATGTTTCAGGACGATGTGCAACCGGCTGTGAATACAGCGCTCGGGTTGGAAGTATTTCACAATTTCACCTTGCTGCACGACGATATTATGGATCGTGCCGATGTACGACGCGGTCGTCCGACGGTGCATAAAAAATGGAACGATAATACAGCTATTCTTTCGGGAGATGTTATGCAAATTGCTTCTTATCAATTGATTGCTGAAACTCCTGCAGCTTATTTAAAGTCAGTTTTGGATTTGTTTTCACAAACTGCTGCCGAAATTTGTGAAGGTCAACAATACGATGTTGATTTTGAAACACGTGACGAAGTAAAGGCTGAAGAATACCTGGAAATGATTCGTCTGAAAACAGCAGTTTTATTGGGATGTGCGTTGAAATGCGGTGCATGGATTGGTGGAGCAGAAGAGGAGGATGCTCAGAATTTGTACGATTTCGGAATCAATATCGGTTTGGCCTTTCAGTTGAAGGATGATTTGCTGGATGTTTATGGCGATGAAGCTACTTTTGGAAAGAAAATAGGTGGAGATATTCTTTGCAATAAAAAAACCTACCTTTTAATTCATGCACTAAAACTTGCCAACGGAAAAGAAGCTGATGAACTTGACAATTGGTTAAAAATAGCAGATGAAAACCTTGCTGACCAAAAAATTGCTGCGGTGACATCACTTTACAATAAATTAGGTGTTCGTGCAATTTGCGAAGAGAAGATGCATGATTTTTATACAAAGGCAGTCGCAAATATCGAAAAAGTGACTGTTTTGGATAATAAAAAGCACGAATTGAGAAAATTAGCCGAAAAATTAATGTTCCGAAACGATTAATTTATTTATCTTTGCAGGCATGATTCAATTTTCAATTTCGTAATTACCAATTTTCAATTAAGGCACATGGCCCCGAAATTGTAAATTGTAAATTGTAAATTAATATGCCCTACCGTCGACTCCCTAACACTGATCAGGCACGCCTTCGTGCTTTGCGTACTGCTATTCAAACAGCGGATAAACAAAATTATGGTGAGCAGGTAATTCTGTATAAAACTATTCATGAGGCCAAAACCTACCTTGGCGGATTCGAAAAACAATTGATTCAATACCAGCAAACGCTTGAAAGTCAGGTTTCTGCAAACAAACGTTATCAGCAAATTGTCCACAATGCCCGACTGTATATTTCACACTTTATACAGGTTTTTAATCTTTCTGTCATTCGCGGCGACATAAAAAAAGAGCATAAGATTTTTTATCAATTAGATCCGAATGTACATACTGTTCCGGATTTAAGCACTGAAGCCACTTTGCTTCACTGGGGAAAATGCGTGATTGATGGCGAGAATGAGCGATTAAGAAATGGCGGTCTACCTATTTATAATCCAACTATTGCTAAAGTAAAAGTGCATTATGAGGTTTTCAAAGAATACAAATCGACTCAAAAAATTCACCAAAATACAACTACCCGTAACTGGGAAGAGTTGGTCAATTTACGTCAAAAAGGAGATGAGATAATTCTGGATATCTGGAATCAGGTTGAGGCTAAATTTAAAGAAGAAAAACCATTTACCCGACTTCAGAAGTGTCAGGGTTTTGGGTTGATTTACTATTATCGGAAAGGTGAAAATGTGCTTACAAAAGCGGACGACTTAGTTGCCGATCAGTAATTTATTCTATTGTAGTTGAAGGTGTTATAATCATGTCAAGTCGCTTATCCCAGCTATTTACAGGCACTGAGTTAATCAGCTGAAAATCAAATCCAACTCCTATTTTTATTGTCCTCTTTTTTTTGAAAAACCTATCGTAGTAACCTTTACCTCGTCCCAAGCGGTTTTTCTTAGTGTCAAATGCTACTCCAGGCACCACCACCAAATCAATATTTCCTTCAAATGTTTCTGTTAAATTCGGTTCCCAAATACCTAAAGTATGTTGTATCATATTTGCGTCCGAAGTGTACCGTTTTAACTTTAGTTTGCGCCCTTTAATGGAAGGTAAAATGATTAGTTTTTCATCTTTCCATTTCTTTATAAAGTCCTGAGTCGGTAATTCATCGGGTGTAGCCCAATAAATAAGGATAGTTTTAGCCTCATTGAATTCCGAAATTGCCTCTATTTTGGCAAAAACCTCTTTTGCTGCTTTCTCTTTTTCTTCAATTGAGAGGTTTTCCTTCAAATGCTTGATATCAAACCTGATTCGTTTTTTTTCTTCATCAATTTCAAAAGAATTTGAAAAAAATGGAAATACAATATCCCTAATACTCATAATAAATACCACAAAGTAAAATACAAATTACTACAAAACGCGGCGAAAATAAGAATTTCTTTGTGATACAACAAGTTAATATGAAATTATGTTGTTAATCAACATTTTTTTAAACACTATTTGTTAATTCAACTAATTATTGTATTTTTGACGGCTGAAGTTAATTTATTCAATCACTTGACACCCGTGAATATATGAAAAAATTTTCGTTATTTTGTTTAATATGTTCATTTTCAACATTTAGTAATTCCCAAATCTCCAATATTTTACCTACATCTGTATCAATTGCTCAAACATCGGTTTCAGATACTCGAAACTGGACAGCGTTTAACAACCCTGCAATACTGGGCTATGCCACTAAGCCGGAAGCGGGAATACAGTTTGAGAACCGATATCTTATTTCTCAACTATCAACTAAAACTGTTCAATTTGAATTGCCTACCAACTTTGTGAATGTAGGACTTTCATTCTCACACTTTGGGTATTCGCTTTATCATGAAATGATTATTGGTGCAGGTTTCGCTCGTAGTTTCTCTGATAAATTTGCTCTGGGAGTGCAGTTTAACTATTATATGGCTTATTTCAATGCCTCCAATTCTTATAGAGGAGCTTTGTTGCCTCAGGTAGGTTTATCTGTAAAATTATCTTCAGCTTTTAGTATTGGTTTTAATATGTTTAATCCTTTTCAAACCAATATCCAAACAGAATATGTAAACAAAAGACTACCATCAATTTTTAGTTTAGGTTCAGAGTATTTTTTCTCCCCAGATTTGGTTTGGAGAACACAAATAGATAAAGAAGTGAGCAGTAATTATCGTTTTGCCACCGGGTTTGAATACCAAATGATTCATCAATTCACAGTTAAGCTTGGTGCTTACGGTTCAGATTATTTGGTTTCATGCCTGGGCTTTGAATTTAAAACCGGTTTTTTCAGGATTGATTTGAATTGTGATATTCATCCACTATTGGGAATAAACCCTTTAGCATCAATAAAATATACTTTCAGATAGATTCAGCTTGAAAAAATTATTCATTTTGATATTGCTCTTCGTTTGTTCTTATAATTTAAGAGCTCAGGATGCTGTGTCCACCACAGAACAAATTATCGCCGATATTTTTGAAAAATTTACTGCTGAAAGTGAAGAAACAATTGATTATGAATCGTTTTACGATGATTTGATGTTCTGTGCCGAAAATCCTATAAATCTGAATCAGACAAACAGAGAAGAACTTGAAAAGTTACAGTTTTTGTCGGAAATTCAGATTGAGAATATACTTTCGTATGTTTATGAAAATGAAAGTTTGAAAACTATATACGAACTTCAGCTGATTGAAGGACTTGATATGACCGACATAAGGCGTATGCTTCCTTTTGTGAAGCTTGGAGAGTCGGATGATTCAAGAACTAAGGTTTATTGGAATGACTTGCTTAAATACGGCAAAAATGAGGTTTTATTCCGAATGGATAAAGGCCTTGAAACAAAAGAGGGTTATCAGTTCTTGCCCAATGAAGAAGTAAATGCTCCTGATGTAAATCCGAAACTTTATCTTGGCAATCAACTTTATAACTCCGTGAAATACCGGTTTCATTATAAAGACAGAATTCAGTTTGGTTTTTCAGGAGAGAAAGATGCTGGTGAGCAATTTTGGGGAACTGCAAACAAAGGGTATGACTTTTATTCATTTCATGCTCAACTTAATAATTTCGGAAAATTTAAAACTATTGTGTTGGGTGATTTTCGGGTAAATTTTGGACAAGGTTTGGTGCTTCATCCGGAATTTGGCATGGGAAAATCGTCGTATGTGCTCAATGTTACACCTCGTAGTTCAGGATTGAAAAAATACAGTTCTACAGACGAATATAATTTTTTTCGTGGGGGCGGTGTAACCCTTAAACTTGGTAAGTTTGATATATCGGCTTTTTATTCCAATAAAATGATTGACGGAGACACTGTAAATGGTCGTTTTTCGACAATTATCAAAACTGGTTATCACCGCACTTTGGATGAGCTAAGCAAGAAACTAACTGTTAATCAACAAATTATTGGTGGAAATGTGACCTATACCAATATGAACCTTCAAGTTGGTGTTACAGCCGTTCATACTGCGTTGGATAACAATCTGATACCTGATAAATCGGTGTATAATTATTTTTATTTTTCAGGAAAAAATCAAACGACCGGTGGTGTTTTTTATCGTTACAGATGGAAAAAACTAAATTTATTTGGCGAAACAGCTATGACTGACAATGGATCTTTAGCCACATTGAATGGCTGTTATTTCAGTCCGGTTTCGCAGGTTAGTTTGGTGGTTTTGCAACGATATTATTCACCCGAATATGATACGTTTTATGCTTCTTCTTTTTCCGAAACGTCACGAATAAACAATGAATCAGGGTTGTATTTGGGTGCCGAAGTCCGTCCGTTCCGAAAATGGAAGCTGTCTGCCTATGCTGATAGTTACCGTTTTCCGTGGCCAAAATATGGCATTGATGCGCCTTCTGTTGGAAATGATTATTTATTTCAGGCAGATTTTGCTCCAAAACGTGCAATGTCTATGTATTGGCGATTTAAGTACGAAGAAAAGCAAACGAATCTTTCAACAACGGGTATAGTGATGCCTGTAATTGTACCACTTCAAAAAACATCGTTGAGATACCAGTTGACATATTCTTATGGGAATTTCAGTTTTAAAAATGTGTTGGAAGGAAATTTATCGCGTCAAGCTGAAACTGACTGGACGTATGGTGTAATTGCCTCACAGGATGTGAGTTATTCTTTTCAGAAATTTCCTTTGAAAATTGATGTGCGTTTTCAGTTCTTTGATGCACAGAATTATGAAAACCGCTTTTATTCTTATGAAAAAGATGTGTTATATGCTTTTTCCATTCCAATGTATTATGGGCAGGGAAGTCGCTATTACCTTAATTTGCAATATGATATCACAAAGCGACTTTCACTTTGGTTCAAAATTGCCCAAACTGTTTATGCCGATGACCGCGAATCACTCAGTAGTGGTAACGAAACAATCTCAGGAAATCGAAAGACGGATTTACGGTTTTTGCTAAAGTGGGATTTTTGATAACGTATTATTTTGCCAATTCATGAACTTCGTCGAGCGTATAAGTACGGGATTCTGATTTCTGCGAAGCATGAATCATTGCTTTTGCTACATCCATAGCTTGAATTGGGCGAAATTTTCTGAGAATTCCAATTTTGTTCAAGCCATACATTATAGATAGTGAAAGTTTTTCACCAAAGCGGTTTTCGGTGCGGTTTCCGTCTAATTGACCGGGACGAAGAATGCTTATACACTCAAAAGGAAGGCGTTTTACAGCATCATCCAGTTTTCCTTTCATTTGGGAATAAAACACAGCGGATTTGGGATCTGCACCAGCCGAGGAAACAAGAACATAACTGGAAATACCGTTTTGCGCTGCAATTTCAGCTACAGCATATTGATACGTAAAATCAACTTTATATTGTGCATCTTTAGTTTTGGCCTGTGCAATGGTAGTTCCAAGTGTTGAGAAAAGCACATCGCCGACCACGAAATTTATCCATTCTTCGGGTTTTTCGAAATCAATAATCAGTTCATTGAGTTTTGGGTGAACACCACCACTTGCTCTTCTAACGAGTGAAACTACTTCTGAAAATCCTTGATTTTCAAGCAATAAGTTAATCAATTGGGCACCTACCATGCCAGTTCCTCCAATTACAATTGCCTTTTTCATGTTTTTTAGTTTTATGTATACAAATAAGTCACTATTTGTTTTATTAATCTATATGCATGTCTCTGAAACCCAGGAAATAAAGCACTCCATCAAGCCCAATGGTGGAAATAGATTGTTGCGCATTAGCAATAACCTTTGGTTTTGCATGAAATGCAATTCCAAGTCCGGCAATGTTGAGCATCGGTAAATCGTTGGCACCATCGCCCACAGCTATTACCTGCTCCAAATTAATTTTTTCAACCTGAGCAATTAATTTGAGCAATTCAGCTTTTCGCCTACCATCTACAATATCTCCCACATAATTCCCGGTTAGCTTTCCATCCACAATTTCCAGCTCGTTAGCATACACGTAATCTACATCAAAAAGTTTCTTGAGGCTGTTACCAAAATAAGTGAATCCACCTGATAGGATTGCAATTTTGATTCCGCAAACTTTCAATGTTGACATCAATCGCTCTGCACCTTCCATAATCGGCAGATTTTGGGCAATTTCCGCCATTACCGACTCATCAAGTCCTTTCAGTAAAGCCACACGTTGTTTGAAACTTTCTGTAAAATCAATTTCACCCCGCATGGCCGATTCAGTAATAGCACGAACCTGTTCGCCCACTCCGGCACGTTCAGCCAACTCGTCAATCACTTCTGTTTTGATAAGTGTAGAATCCATATCAAAGCAAATAAGACGGCGGTTTCGACGAAACATATCGTCTTTTTGAAACGAAATATCAATGCCCAATTCGGTGGAGTATTTGATAAACTGTGTGGAAAGTATATTTCTGTCAGGAATTTCGCCACGAACAGACAATTCGATACAGGATCGAACGGAATTTTCATCGTCAGTCTTGAGCGACAAACGTCCTGTTAACCTTTTAATCGAATCAATATTTAAGTTTTGGTCGGCAAGCACCCGGGTGATTTTAGATAACTGACTGGCAGTTATAACTTTAGCAAGTATGGTTACAATATAGCGGTTTTGTCCTTTCCGACTCACCCAGTTTTCGTAACGGTCGATTGAAATGGGTGTAAAACGCACATTTACATTCAGTTCTGAGCATTTGAAAAGCACTTCTTTCAAAATATGACCCGACTGAGCATCGTCCGACATTTTAAACAATATACCGAGCGAAAGTGTGTTGTGAATATCTGCTTGTCCAATATCCAGAATGGTGGCTTTGTATTTGCCCAAAATCTCGGTAACTGCCGTTGTAACACCAGGTTTATCGTCGCCAGATATATTAATGAGAATAATTTCGCTATCCATCTTTTTTTATTTTCTGTTCAGGTATTTGCTGTAAGTATCAAGTGTATTCTGAACATATTTTACTGTCTCTCTCCCACGGAAATATCCGTATTTTACCACCGGATCATTGTAGAATTGAGGTTCACTTTTTTTCAGCAGAAAATACTCCACATTATTGAACCAAACCTGAGGATTTTTTCCATATTTTGCTGCTAGTGCCATTGCATCTAATATGTGTGCCGGACCTGAATTATAAGCCGCTAAAATAAATTTGACCCGCTCTTCGCTATTTTCAACCCGTCTGAATGCCAGATTTAAGCTCTTTATGTACTGTACTCCGGCTTCAATGTTCAATTCGGCATCAAACTTTGTTGTTTTATCAAGTCCGAAATTTTCTGCCGTCCGTGGCATCAGTTGCATTAATCCGGCAGCACCTGCCCATGAAACTTCCTGACTATCAAAGTGTGACTCGTGATAAGCAACCGAAGCCAACAATCGCCAGTCCCAGTTAATTAAATTTGCATATTTTTTAAAGAACTGATCATAAGGCGAAATAGCACCTCTCGGAATCCTTACTTTTCGAAGAGCAAAAAACGGGCTTTTTTCCCAGTATTTATGAAAAAGATTTGTTTGAAGATGTTCTGTGTCAGATATTTTTTGCCATTTTTCAATCACTTTTTTCAAATCGCGGCTTTGCTTACGTATTAACCAACCATTTTTCTGGTCAAACCCCACTTGCAAGTGGCAATCGAGTGTTTTGCTGTATGATTTATGAAGCATTGCCACATTGTGATAGGCAAAAGTGTAGGGAATTTTTCCATCGGCTACCTCATCAATCAAATCGTCATTCGAAAGCGAATCAGCAGCTTGCACAATGTTTATCGTTCCGCCAATTTCGTCATTAAGCGATTTCACCCGTTGCCAATAAATGCTGTTTGAGTTTACATGAATAGTTTTTCCGGCAAGTTGTGTCACATCCGAAAGCGCATTGGCACCCATTTTTTGAACCAGCACCTGATATGAATCTTCCTGAGGCAGAACGAAATTATATTTATGTTTTAATTCTCTTGTTTCAATAACGTTATAAGTCACAATGTCCACTCGACCTTCTTCAAGCCATTGAATCATTTCTTTTTCGGAACGGGCAATGCTGATTTCGAGATTCAAACGCAGGTAATTAGCCAGATTTTCCGCCATTTCGTAATCAAACCCGAGTAATTCATCACGGAACAAAAAATAAGATGTAGAACCGTACATGGTGGCTACCCTCAAGGTATCAGATTTTAAAATTTCTTTTAAATCGGTTGAAGATTGTACCGCACTTCCTTCACTTTTTTTTGTTCCACAAGCAGCGAACAAAAAAAGGCTAACCGTGATAAGGAATATCGGGTAATTTTTCTTCATAAAGATTGAAAATTACAAAAACTGAATATTTTCAGGATTAATGAGGTCAAACCCGTTGAGCCGGAGAAATACCTGAGCAGTTGCCACAACGTCCTTTTGGCAATAAAGTGCAATGCGATCAATGTTTTTTTCTTTGTAATAAACCGTTGCCACCTGACTGCCATCAATATCATCTTTCGGAGTAGGAATGCCAAAAACAGCAGTCAAAAGTTTAAGGGCGGTGTAGTTTTTATAATCGCCGAATTTCCATAATTCCAGCGTATCATAAAAGCTTATTTCCCATGGTTTTTTGCCGGAAATATTGATAACCGAAGGTAGTTTAAGCCCGTTTATCAACATACGTCTGCAAATATACGGAATATCAAATTCCTTGATATTATGTCCACAAAATGTATGGTCTTTGGTAGTGCAGAATTTATAAATCAACGCAGCGAAATCATTGAGAATTTGTTTTTCATCATCTCCGCTGAACGATTTGGTGCGGAAGTGCATTTCTTCGCCTTTCAGGTAAATAAAACCGACAGAAATGCACACAATTTTTCCAAACTCAGAATAAATGCCCGCACTGCTGTTGAAAGCTTCGGCAGCGGTGGTTTCTTCGCCATATTTTTCAGGCATTCGCTTGTGAATTGTTCCAAACTTATCTTCCCATAAATGAGCTAGTTCCGGATTTAGCTCCGAAAAATCACCCGTTTGAGGAACTGTTTCTATATCCAGAAACATGATGTTTGACAGGTCGGTTTTCAGCATAGATTTTAGGGATTGGGGGTTGATTTTTCACTCAATTTATTTTCAATATATTTTGACAAAATATCAATAGCAATGTGGTTATTTCCCCCTTGTGGAATAATCAGGTCGGCAAAGCGTTTCGACGGTTCAATAAACTGCAAATGCATTGGTTTTACAGTACATTCGTAGCGTTCCATTACTTTGTTCACCGATCGTCCGCGTTCTATTATGTCGCGATTTATGACACGAATCAATCGATCATCAGCATCGGCATCAACAAATACTTTCAAATCCATCATTTTCCGTAACTCAGGATTAGTGAGCACCAAAATACCCTCAATAATAACTACATGACATGGTTTGATCGGAATAGTTTCGGCAGCACGTGTACAGGTGAGATACGAATAAATTGGTTGGTCGATGGTTTTGCCCTTCCGCAATTCTTTTAAATGCTTCACCAACAACTCAAACTCGATCGAATCAGGATGGTCGAAATTGATTTCAAGACGCTCTTCCAAAGGTAAATGACCGCTATCACGATAGTACGAGTCCTGTGGTAAAATAACAACTTCGCCTTCAGGAAGACGTTCTAAAATTTTGCGAACAACAGTAGTTTTTCCGGAACCTGTTCCCCCCGCAATTCCAATTATCAGCATATTTTGATTTTTGTAAGTTTCAGAGCACTAAAGTAAGGATTTATTTTTTTTCAATCGAATTTGTGGGCTTGTTTTTTTTATTTTTAATTAAATAATTTGTTTAGAGCTCTATAATTCAATAAGATATTGAATTTAGTGATTATTCAGAAGAGTATATCAATAATGAGTTTTTCTTCGTTATATTGATGTAAAAATCTGATAATCAATTCCAAAAATATCGTACCTTTGCAAAATCAAATTATTCATTTTTATGCAAAATAAAACTTCATTTTTTCAAATCCGAATCATTGTTTTTCTATTGCTATGTTTTTTTTCAACAAACTCGTTTTCAGTCAACAAGTATAATATTGTTCCTTATCCACAACAACTTGTTCCACAATCGGGAGAATTCGTTTTTAATGCAAAAACCCGGATTTTATGCAATTTTAAACAACTAGAAACTTTAAAACTCGCTAAGCAATTTGCCACTCAGCTAAAGTTAGTTTCGGGCCTGAATTTGAAAGTCAGCGAATTTACGGGAGCAGACACCACGAATGTTGTTTTGTTTCATGAGCTTAGTAATCAGGGTAATAATGAATCATATCAACTTCAAATATCCCCCAAAATTATTCGAATTGAATCAGGTTCTGCAAATGGGTTTTTCTATGGATTGCAAAGTTTGTATCAATTGCTGCCTGCCGAAGTTTATGGAAAGAAACAGATTTGTTTTAAAAAATGGTCCGCTCCATCTGTTCAAATACTTGACAATCCACGTTTTATATATCGGGGACTTCATTTAGATGTAGGTCGTCATTTTTTTCCGGTGTCTTTTATAAAAAAGTATATAGATGCAATGGCCATTCATAAGCTCAATTATTTTCACTGGCATCTTACTGAAGATCAGGGCTGGCGAATTGAAATTAAAAAATACCCTCTACTTACTGAAATTGGTGCAAAGCGCGACGAAACACTTGAAGGCTATTACTACAGTCGATATCCACAGCAATTTGATGGCAAACCATATGGTGGATTCTACACTCAGGACGAAGCACGGGAAATTGTGGCGTATGCTGCCGAACGGTTTATAACGGTTATTCCCGAAATTGAAATGCCCGGTCATGCAGTGGCTGCGGTGGCATCGTATCCGTACCTTTCTTGCCGCAAAGATTCTAGCTTGAAAGTGGCAACTCGCTGGGGTATTTTTCCCGATGTATATTGTCCACGCGATACTACTTTCAGGTTTTTGGAAGATGTGTTGACAGAAATTATGGCTATTTTTCCATCAAAATATATCCACATTGGAGGCGACGAATGTCCGAAAGACCGCTGGAAAGTTTGTCCGGATTGTCAGGCACGGATTCAAAAGGAAGGTCTGAAAGACGAAAATGGGTTACAAAGCTATTTTATTCACCGGATTGAAATGTTTCTAAATTCAAAGGGTCGCAAAATTATCGGTTGGGATGAAATTTTGGATGGTGGATTAGCACCAAATGCCACAGTTATGTCGTGGCGGGGAACTCGCGGTGGAGAAGCTGCTGCTAAAGCTGGTCATGACGTTATTATGACTCCCGGAGCAACATGCTATTTCAATTTCTATCAATCTGACCCTGTAAGTGAACCTTTAGCTTTTGGTGGTTATCTTCCGCTCATTGCTGTTTACAATTATGAACCTATTCCTGCCAGTCTAAGCTCTACTGAAGCAACTCACGTGTTAGGAGCTCAGGCAAATTTATGGACAGAATATATTGCAACTACTGAACAGGCGGAATATATGGCTTTCCCACGTGTTTCGGCTATGTCAGAAGTGTTGTGGAGCACTAAAACAAACTGCAACTGGAATTCTTTTCGTAACAGGATGAGTTCTGAATTCGAACGCTATAAAAGTTTAAATATAAAACCTTCTGGAGCATTTTATGATGTTCAGTTCGCTGCAGTACCAACTACAGATCACAAGCTACAAATTACTCTTATGTGCGATTGTCCGGATGCATTAATTCAGTATGATATCAATGGTAAATCACTGATTTACAAAGAGCCCTTTATACTGACCGAAACATCCAGTATTAGTGCCAAAGCACTTATAAAAAATAAACAAATTGGAAAATCAATCACCAGGCAGTTTGTGGTCAGCAAGCTTACCGGAATGAATTATACCCAAAGTCTTACTAATACCTGGTATCGTGGTGATAATAATCTTGCCCTGACAGATGGCATTACCGGCAATACAGTTAGCTATACCCAATGGGTCGGAATCGGACGCGGAAAGGATTGTGAAATTACATTTGATTTAAAGGATTCAATTATCATTGAACGTTGCTCAGTGGGATTATTACACACTTCAGCTTTATGCGTAGTTTTACCCACACAACTGAAAGTGTATGGATCGATCGATGGAATTGAATATAATGTGCTGAAAGATAGTGAATTACCAATTTCAAATTCACCAGTTTGGGAAATGATAAGACCGGAAATTATTTTTGCTCCAACGAAACTACGCTACTTGAAAATTGCACTAAAAAGCGGAGGGGATTGTCCATCTGATAGTCCCGACAGAATGGATGGGAGCATGATGTTTCTCGACGAAATTGGAGTCTGGTGAGATTAAAATGTAATATGAACACAACTACAAAATTGTGTAGTATTTATTTTAATAAAAAAACCTAAAATAATGATTGATATATAATTAAGTTTTTGTACTTTCATGCCGAAAAAATGTACATTTGTTTTTCTTTTAATCAAAATATCTCTATTTTGAAAGGATTTGTTTGTTTATGACTTTCTACTTTTCTAATAATCAAAACTTTGGTTGTTTCTCTATTATGAAATACCATTTAGAATTAATCTAAATAATAATGAAAAAAATACTGATATTATTTTTCATATTGTTTACTTTAGTTCAAACCGGTAAATCACAGACTGCAGAAAAGAAACTTGCTGTTGGATTTTCCATCAGTAAAAATCTGTATGTGGGTGATTTAGGTGGAAATGGAATTTTTGATATAGGTCATACTGAAATGTCTCAGGGTTATTTAGCATTTGGATTATCTTTAGGAGCATACATATCTCGGTCTATTGATTTTGGAATTCAGGCAAATTATGGCGATTATGGGTACTTTAACACAGTGGATTATACAAATCAATATATCAGACCAATTTATGGAAACGTTGATGCCCCAAACAATTTTTTAGCCATTAAATATCAGGCTACAACAGCAATAAAATATAAAATCCATTTTGTAAATGAAGATGATAAATTTGTTCCATTTCTAACTGTAGGAATGGGTATTGCAGGTTATGCCAGAAATGTAGCAAAAGATAAGCCTATAAACCCTGATAATGGTGAAGTAACAAGTCCAAGATTGAATGATAGAGGTACCGATTTAATTGTTCCATTTGGTGGTGGTTTTAAGTATAGACTTTCTGAGAAAATCGCTATTCAATATCAATACCTTTATAATCTCACAAATAGTGATATTCACGATACACACATGAGTAGTGGACCAGGCAGTCCAAATGGGAATTTTGAATTTAACAAAGTAGGAAATGATGCCTGGGGTGAACATGTATTTAGTGTTATTTTGTCAATTAGTACTCCAACATTTGATAAAAATAATATTTGGAAAAAACAAGGTTATAAACCATATCAAAGCGATAATTGGAAAACATATAGATATAGGAAAAAATAGATTCATCTATCTGAAAATCAATAAAGCCCGAACAAATTCTATTTGTTCGGGCTTTATTTTATAAACAGTCTCATTAGTTTCCTATTTCGGAGAGGAATTTGATACGAACTAACCTCACTTCGGTTTCACTGAAATCGTCTTCACCTAATTCGTCGAGTGCAGCATCGATTTTATCGGTTTCAGCCGTGCTGAAATAGTCAAAAATCTCATCCACATGATCAGGATCCATGATTTCTTCCAAAAAGTAATCGATATTGATTTTAGTTCCGGAATATACAATGGCTTCAATTTCATCGAGCAACTCAAAAATATCAAGTCCTTTGGAAAGAGCAATATCGTCGAGCGCAATTTTACGGTCAATGGCCTGAATAACAGAAACTTTCAGCTTAGATTTGTTTGCAACTGTACGAACACGCAAATCTTCGGGACGAATTATCTCGTTTTCCTTTACATGCTCTTTAATCAGCTTAAGAAACTCTTCTCCATAGCGTTTTGCTTTACCTGCACCAACACCGGGGATGTTTTGCAACTCGTCCATCGTAATAGGATAGCTGGTTGCCATAGCTTCGAGTGATGGATCCTGGAAAATCACAAAAGGCGGAACTTCAAGCCTTTTCGAGAGTTTTTTACGCAGATCTTTCAGAATGGAGAAAAGCACATCATCGGCAGCACATGTTCCACCACTGCTTTTTCCACCTACATTCGATTCTTCTTCATCGTCCTCAAATTCATTGTCTTTCACAATGGGGAACGGTTCAGGTTTTTTCATATAGGCTTTGCCCGAATGTGTAATACGCAACAAGCCGTAATTTTCAATTTCTTTGGTAATGTAGCCGGCTATCATTGCCTGACGAATTACGGCATGCAGCAAGCGTTCATCTTCGTCAGAAGCAGAACCAAAGTTCTCCAATTCGTCGTGTTGATACGATTTTACGTCCGAAGTTTCTGTCCCTTTTAAAATGTCG
>CAZTDH010000024.1:0-20584 GCA_964612615.1 uncultured Paludibacter sp.
TTGGCAACAAATCAATCGGCAATTTACTGTAAGAGAAAATTCCCAGAATAACCACCGCTATAAATATAATCGAGGTCATTACCGGCTTTTTTACCGAACTTTCGTATAAACTCATATTCTTTAATTAATTAATAATTTACAATTAATAATTTCTTTCTCAAGTCAACTTTTGGGAGATTTTGAGAGCTTTTTTATTTAATAACTTTTACCGTTGATCCATCAATCAATTTC
Organism: uncultured Paludibacter sp.; assembly: GCA_964612615.1. Lineage (GTDB taxonomy): Bacteria > Bacteroidota > Bacteroidia > Bacteroidales > Paludibacteraceae > Paludibacter. Next base: position 232 of record CAZTDH010000024.1, read on the forward strand.
GACTGACCCGCAACAACAACCTGCTCGCCGGCTGTAAGTCCCGACAGAATTTCATAATCAGAATCAACTCTTCTGCCCAGTTCCACTTGTTTATAGCTAACTTTTCCGTTGTTGTACACAAATACATATCGTGCACCCGAACCGGCCTGTTTTACGATGGATTGATCGGACACCACCACACGTTTTGATTTTCCAAATACCATATTTACACGGGCAAACATTCCCGGACGAATCTTATTGTTGTTATTGTTTACTTTAACTTCAACAGGGAAAGTACGTGTACGTTCGTCGATTGTCGGATAAATAAGACTTACTTTTCCCTGAAATTTTTGGCCATTAAAAACGTCAAATTTCACATCGACAGGCATGCCTGTTTTAACTTGTGCATAAAATGATTCTGATACATTTACTATTAATTTCACCGGATTGATATTCATCACAATCAATACGGGCATTTGTCCTGAATACATATCTCCATTATCATAATTACGAGCTGTAACCACACCCGATAATGGGCTTAAAAGAAAGGTGTTTTCAGTCAGATTTTTTACATTGGTCTGAGCCAAATCCAACTGAAGTTTTGCATTGTCCAGGTCCTGTTGCGAAGCACCACCGACTTTAAAAAGCTCCTGAGTACGTTTGTACACGCGTTTCACATTCTCAATCTGAGTTTCCAAATTTGACAAATTGGCGACATCCATTTGAACTAACTTCTGACCTTTAGTTACCTGCTGACCCACTTCAACCAAAATATTACGGATACGACCGGGAGCCGAAGGAGCTATACTGTTTTTTGCTTCGGGTTGAACGGTAGCAGTTACATCGTAGATTTGATCCACATTGCGCTCAACAGCACTTGTTAACCGCACATTTGGAATCTCAGTTACAACTGTTTCGTTTTTTTTTGTTTTGCTGCACGAAGTCAAACCGATAACCAGTGCGAGAAGGAACATTCCAACTAATTTAATCTTTTTCATATTCGTCTTTTTAATATTTTATTTTTAATTTATTTCTTTTTTAGTTTTTTCCTAATAGTTTTTCAAGATCAGCTTTTGAAGAAAGGTAATCGAAAATAGATTGATTATACATTAAACCTGCCTGAATATAAGCGAGTTGAGCATTTGATAAATCAAGGTACGTGCTTGAGCCAACTTCATACATTTTATTTGAAATGGACATCGCCTTTTCAGCCTGACGCAATCCCTCTTTGTTTGATTCAATTTTTTTTAGGGATTTTTTAATATTATCCATGAACGTAATTGCCTGAAGCTGAATTCCTCTTTCCAAATTTGCTTTCTGAAAATCAAGTTCATTCAATTGAACCTTTATTTGTTTGCTTTTATAGTATTTTGAACCTCCCTGAAAAATAGGGATCGACAAACTTACTCCCAAAGTTGACATTGGAAACACCTTCTGACTTTTAGCAAAAGTTCCTGAATCATTTGCCATCGACATAAACTGATAATTGAAACTTGCTGCCAATACCGGTAGCAACGAAGCTTCATGAATTTTCAACGATTGATTCAACTGTTTTTGTTGTATTACAAATTGTTTCAAATCCGAATTGTTTTTTAATTTTGTTGTGTCGATTGTCATCACATCACCATACATAGTTGACTCAAAATCAGACAATTTGCCTTCAACTTTGATTTCAATAAACATATCAACTCCCATAAGCATTTTTAATTGAAGTTTACTCAGATTGACACCACTTTCGGCTGAAACCAGATTAGACATCGCATTTTTCACCTGAACATCTGCCCGAATCCATTCAAACTCCGAGGTTGTTCCCTGTTTGTATTTATTGTAAATGATTTTTGCATTTTCAATAGTATTCTTATAGCTTTTCATAATAACTTCGTACGAATCCTGAGCCATCAAAATACCATAATATGCTTTTGTAACCTGACTGTACAATGAAATTTTCGATGCTCTTGCTGATTCATTTACGGCTTCAAGTTCAATATCACTCATTTTTATTGATTCCCAAAGCGATGGCGCAATTATTGGCAGAGAAGCTGACAGACCGGCATTGAAGGTATTATCACGACCTACTTCAATACTACCATCACCTGTTTTTGGAGCTGTCATTGCTGCCATATAAGCATCGTGTCCTGATTTATATGGCTCTGGAACTGTTATATTCAAAGTTTGAGGCAATATATTTGTCAAATAAATTGATTGAGGATCAATCAATCCCGACATATCAAATCCATCCAGATACATTTTCTGTTTTTTAATAGCACGCTGATAGGCTAATGACAATGAAACTGAAGGCAAAAGACCACCCTGTCGTTCTTTTTTAGAATAATTTACTCTTTCAATTTCCTTGTTTGCCACCTTAATGGTTGGACTTTTATTCATCGAAATTTCAATTGCTTTTTGAAGCGATACGGTTAAGGTATCCTGTGCTTTAAGCATAATTGTAGGCAGCATAAAAACTGAAGCTGCTACTATAATTAATTTTTTATTAAACTGTTTCACAATTTTAAATTATTTTGAAATTAATATTTTGTTTTAATATTTGATTTAAATGCAAAATTATATCTGTTTAACCAATTGAGAAAATAAAAATCGTTGAATTACATCTTTTTCCCGACGAATGATTGTTTTAATTTGTTTAATGAACAATATCAAAATATGAAAAATAAAATCAGTCTGATTTGCTGTAATTTTCTTCCATATATTTCAGCCCCTTTTCATTGGCAATAAGGTGAATCATCATATCAACCGAAAAATCGATCAACCGTTTTTTTGAGTACTTCCGTAATTCGTGACCCATAATCTCAAAACTATTCTTTAATTGAATCGAATGAAAAAAGGATAGCAATTCAACATCCAAATTTTCGCGATAATATCCTTCCTGAATTCCTTGTCTCAGATTAGCTTCAAAACCGGCTCTGATATGATCTCTTTTAATTTGCTCAAACTTTTCATTAATTTTTGGATAGTATTTTGCCAAATCAAAGCACATTGAAGTTGTTTCCTCTTCAGCACTTTTCTTTATTTCCTTGATAATTACTATTAGTGAATCAATAGAATTCTTGTTTTTAAACATTTTACCAAATTTATCAAAACTTAAATCTCTTTGATAATTCAAAACTGCTTCTACTAAATCTTCTTTTTGAGGGAAGTAGGTGTAAAATGTCTTTTTAGAAATTCGTAGGTCAGAACATACATTGTCAATTGAAACACTTCGTATTCCGAACTGCTCAAATAGGCGACTTGCAGTGCTAATTATAATTTCTTGTTGATTTTCCATTAAAGTATTTATTAATCGGCACAAAATTAGATATAATTATTTGAAAAACAAACGACATTCAAAATACATTTTGAGTTAAATTTTTTATATCGCTGATTTACTGAATTTTAAACCACACCAAACGGAAACTATTAAAGTTTCATAGTTTTCAAGTTTCCTATTAGTAACAAAAAAACCCTGAAAATGTTTTCAGGGTTTTTAGAATTAACTAAACTGGGGTCATTTCCTTATTTTATTAATAAGATTTATTTTTTTGTTATAATCATCTTTTGCTGATTTTCCATATCCGTAACCATATCCATAAGTTGACGAATTTTCGTTAACCCCATTTAATACTACAGCCATGTTGTTCAGCTTCTTATGATCATATATTTCGTTTATCAAATCACATGCTTCGCGCGGTGTATAATTTTCGCGGGCTACGTATATACAGTTATCAACAAGTCTGTTAAGCAAATATGTATCCGAAACAAGTCCAATTGGAGCAGAATCAACAACAACATAATCGTACATTTCCCTTAATTTTACAAATAAGTCATCAAGTCTGTGATTCATTATTAATTCTGCCGGATTTGGTGGTACCGGACCGGCAGGAATAACATCAAGAAATGCATGTAATTTTGATGGAATTATAATATCATTTATTGTATAGCTTTCATCAGAAATAAACATGGTAATGCCTCTTTCTTTAGACAAGTGAAGGTATTCTCCCAACATTGGACTGCGAATGTCTAAACCCACTAAAATGACTTTCTTTTTCATTAAAGCAAGCGACATTGCTAAGTTTATGGATGTAAATGATTTACCTTCCCCACTGATACTCGAAGTGATAAGTATAACCGGTTTTTCTTTTCCTGCCAGCATAAATTGCATGTTGGTGCGGATAATTCTGAACATTTCTACAATAGGAGTAGTTTTTCCTTCGTGTACAACAACAACATCAGCTTCTTTTTTCAAACCAATTGCCCCAAGATATGGAACTTTCACCAGTCTCTTAAGTTCTTTACTACCGGAAATCTTATTGTTTAGCAAATCAACAATATAAAAATAAATTAGCGGTATAATGAGACCTAATATTAATGATAAAAGATATACAATGCTTCTTTTTGGAGATACTGGCGTCAATGAAGTATATGCAGGGTCTACAGTTTTGGCTGAGGGTATTGTACTTGCTAGAGAAAGCGCATTTTCTTCCCTTTTCTGTAACAGAAATAAATATAGTTTTTGTTTAATTTCCTGTTGACGTTTAATTTCAATATATTCTCTTTCCTGAGTTGGTACATCTCTGATTTTAGATGCAAATTGTGCATCTTTATTTGTCATATCGCGTTTTGCAATTTTTAAACCATCTTTTATGCTTCCAATACTGGTTATAATACTGTATCTGAGTTCTTTCAACTGCTGCTCCATTTGCATTATAACAGGATTTCTGTCATTTGTTGTACGCAAAAGTTTCATTCGTTCCAAAAGTGATTTATTGTAGTCTTGCATTAAGGCTAATAATGATTTATCCTCAACACCTAAATTAGCCGGAACTAAATCATATTGGTGCTTGTTGTCCTTAACATAAGTTTCAATATAGCTTACCAGATTAAGCTGGGTTTCTACATTTGCTAATTTTAAATCATATTCACTCGAAGATTTTAAAAATATTTCTGCTTCTGAGCTAATATCGGTCAGTTTATTTCTCTTTTTGTAATTCTCAACGTTTAACTCAACATCTTGTAGTTCTACACCAATAAGCTTTAACCTTTCTAGAACAAAGGTGGCTGTATTACTTGCAATTAAATTTTTGTCGGTTACTGCATCAAGGTTGTATAATTCGATCAGTTTATTTAATATGACTTCGGCTTTTTTTGAATTTGAAGCTATAGTTGTTATACTTATTGCATTTGATTTTTTGTTTACTGATGCAACTTTAATGGTTGTACAATATCTCTCTGTCAGATTTTTAATTGGATAACTGATGATTTTGTAAGAGAAATTTTTAGGCAGAACAGTATATGGTTGAAATTGTATAGTTCCTATTTTGGTTTTAACCGGTGTGCCTAAATTTGGAATTTCATAGTTAGTAGTTTCCAATCCATATTTGATTTTGATTTTGAAACCATCTAATACTTTCTTAATTTTAATTTCAACTTGTTGCTTTGTGGTATCATTGAAAGCTGCAGGAAGGACTGCTTTTATAGGAATTACTGGATAAACTTCATCATATTTTAATCCGTTTTGAATAAAATATTCTGTTTCAAAATGTAAAGTTCTAATAACGTTTTGGGTTAAAGCTTTAGAAGATAGTACCTGAATCTCGTCTTCAACTTCCTTCGAAGTTCCTGAAATGCCTAAACCTTCCAACATGGACATGTCAACCAAACTTCCATTGTTAGATGGATCTTTACGTAATAGGATGGTCGATTGTACCTGATATTGATCAATGGTTGATTTGAGATATACAAATGCAACAATGAAGCATATAACAACAGATAGTAAAAACCAATACCATTTATACAAGTATTTCAGCATCAGCTCTCTGTAATCTATATTGTCTTTATTTGGTGTAGAATTTAAATTTGGTTTATTGTTTTCCATGTTTTGTTGTGTTTCAATAAGAGCGATTCAGGCAAATAAAAGTGCTAAATTTATTTTTTAGTTATTGAAAGAATTACTGCAACCGTTGTTACTAATGTGGAAACGGCTGATAAATAAAGTGATATATTTTGAGACCCAATTGATTTTACGCTGTTAGGTTCTACGTAAATAACATCATTTTGTTGTAAATAGAAATAAGGAGATTTGAAAATTTCGTCTGAATTTAGGTTTAATCTTACAAATTCCAGTTTACCATTATTTTCTCTCGTTATCAGCACATTATTTCTTTTACCATAAATGGTCATGTCGCCTGCTAATCCTAAAGCATCTAATATCGTAATGCGCTCATTACTAATAGCATATTGTCCAGGGCGTAAAACTTCTCCCAACACAGTTACTTTATAGTTCATAAACTGAATAGTGACAATAGCATTTTTTAAATAAGGCGAAAGTTGCTCGTTTAAATATTTAATTGCCTGAGACTTCGAAAGTCCAGCCACTTTAATTGTTCCAATAACCGGAAAATTTATATTTCCATTTATATCAACGAGATAGGATTGAAGAGTTGGAGCGGAATAAAGTTGATCGCTACCTGGCGTGGCATACGAAACCAATGGAAGATTAAAGGGAGCTACAGCCAATGGATCTAAGCCTGTAACAGTTATTGAAAGCATGTCGCCGGGACAAATCCGGGCTTCGTGAATTTTGTAGAATTTCCTATTAATGGAATCAGCTGAGTTCGAATTTAAACCATTAAAATAAGCAATTTCCTTTTGGGATGAACAGCCAATTAAAAGCAGTGTAAATGTAAATAAAGTTATGAGCTGTGGTTTTTTCATGTAAATAGATATTTTGATTGTTTTCCGGCGATTCTAAGTTTCAGATAATCAAATGTATACGTTAGTCGAAGTTTTGTTGTTTATTTTGCTTAGTAGTTCAAGTTACAAAAGTACTTAAAACCATTACAATATACAACTTCCAAATACATAAAAAAGAAAAAACAAGCTATGTTCAGTTGTTCCTTTTGATTAAATAATCAAACAATTATGGCATTTTCTTATAATTCACCATTACAGAAAACGAAAAATTATCAAATATATTATAAAGTAAATGATATTTTAAATCTGTTGTTGTTCCTATTTGGAATTGATCATAACTCATTTCATCGGTTTTAACCAACCACTTCAACCCTCAAATGAATATCAGTCATATTTCGATTTTTCTTTTAATTAATGGTGAATAACTTTAATCTTAGTTCGTTAGTTTCTGATAATCAAATAAATATAAAATGGTGAGATTTTATTTTGATTTTTTTAGAAAAATTATTCCGAAATAATTTTGTAGTATAAAAAGAAAGTACTACGTTTATTGCACTTTTTGATTATCCATTTTATAAACATTTCTAATACTTAATGTCATGACAAAAACGATAACATTCAACGAACTACGTAGAGTAAAGGATGCGCTCCCAAGCGGTAGTATGACCAAGATTGCTGAAGAACTTGGTCTGGAAAAAGAAACAGTGCGTAATTATTTTGGTGGACACGACTACAAAGATGGTAAAAGTTGCGGAGTTCATATTGAGCCCGGACCGGATGGTGGATTAGTAATGTTAGATGACACTCAGATTTTGGATATTGCCATGCGTATTCTTCAATCTCAAAAAGTTTAAAACGTTGGATTAACATTTTGAAAGCAGTGACATTTTCATCTCACTGCTTTCTTTTTTTTAAAAAACTGACTGATTTTTAATAACAATTAATTTACAACTATTTAAATGGAAAAATCAATAGATTGCCTTTATTGTCAACGCAACGAATTACAAAAAAGTTTAATGATTGAAATTTGTGATTTGAGTGCTTCAACCCTTTTTTTGTTTAAAGAACAAAGTCATCCGGGACGTTGTGTAGTGGCATATAAAGAACATGTAAATGAACTTTTCGAACTTTCCGAGAAAGATCGGAATGCATTTATGGCTGATGTATGCAAGGTTGCCAAAGCCATTCAAACAGCTTTTTCGCCTACAAAAATAAATTATGGAGCTTATTCCGACAAACTGCCTCATCTTCATTTTCATTTAGTACCCAAATATGAAGGTGGTTTTGGTTTTGGTGGAATTTTTGAAATGAATCCGCAAAAGGTGTATTTATCAGAGACAGAATATGCTGAAACAATCGCTAAAATTGTAAAAGCTTTATAAATGAAGTTCCCCCAAGCATTTGAACGCAGGACAAAATTACTGCTTGGTGAAGAATATCAGGAGCTGGAAAAAGCTCTTGATAGTATTCCGCCCACAAGTGTCAGGGTTAACAATAAAATAGAATATCGGCCATCTAATGAACATGTTAAGTGGTGCGACTCGGGTTTTTATTTGAAAGAACGACCGCTTTTTACTGCTGATCCACTTTTTCATGCCGGAGTTTATTATGTGCAGGAAGCTAGCTCCATGTTTTTGGAACAAGTCATAATGCAACATTTTCCAACGGCTGACACAGTGCTGGATTTATGTGCTGCGCCGGGTGGAAAATCAACGCTTCTGTCGCAAACTTTAGCTGAAAGTAGTTTGTTGGTAAGTAATGAAATAATCCGGTCGAGAGCCTACGTTCTGGCAGAAAATCTAATAAAATGGGGTAATCCGAATGTTGTGGTTACAAATAATGAACCGAAAGACTTTGCCGAATTAGACGGTTTTTTTGATGCGGTTGTGATTGATGCTCCTTGTTCGGGTGAAGGGATGTTCAGAAAAGATAACGGAGCAATTGAAGAATGGTCGGAGTACAATGTGACTTTATGTGCCGCACGCCAACGTGAGATTATTTCATCGGTTTGGGATGCCCTGAAAACAGATGGTATTTTAGTTTATAGCACCTGTACTTTTAATCGGGAAGAGAATGAGGAAAATGTGCAATGGATTTGTAATGAGCTTGAAGCAGAGATTTTATGGGTTGATTTGCGCGAAAATACAGATATAACAAAAAGTGATTTTGGCTATCGGTTTTATCCTCATAAAACAAAAGGTGAGGGTTTTTTTATTTCTGTTTTGAGAAAAAAATCTGATAAAAATTATTCGTTTCGGAATAAAAACACTGATAAAAAAGGAATAAAACAATTCGCAAAAACTGAAATTGATGCTTTTTCTTTGACAGAACCTGAGAATTGGTTAATTACAACAGAAAATAATCTGATTAAAGCTTACGACAAAGAGCGATTGAATGATTTTTTGTTGTTGAATAAAAGCCTGAAATGCATGTATTCAGGGATAGTACTGGGTGAAATGAAAGGGAAAGATTTTATTCCGTCAGCTAACATTGCTTTATCCAAAAAATTGGATAAAAACTCGGTTGAAACTGTTGAGGTTGATTACAATACTGCCATACGTTTTTTGCAAAAAGAAGCCATATTGCTTCCTGAATCGGGCCGTGGATATGTACTAGTTTGTTATAAAGGCTTAGGTCTTGGTTGGGTGAAAAATCTGGCTAACCGCTGTAATAATTTATATCCGCAGGAATGGCGGATTAGAATGAAATTTTAGATATATGGAGCTTCTTTTCCTAGGTACCGGAACGTCGACCGGTGTACCTCAAATTGGTTGTAAATGTGAGGTTTGCACTTCTACTGATTCAAAAGACCAGCGGTTACGTGCTTCGGTTTTGCTTACGGAAGGTGAAAACCGAATTTTGATAGACTGTGGACCGGATTTGCGCCAGCAACTTATAAAAAATAAAATTTATAATCTTTCGGGCATTTTATTGACTCACGAACATTATGACCACGTAGGTGGATTGGACGATGTCAGACCACTTGGTGAAACACAATTATATGCTGAGAAAAAAGTGCTGGGAGTGATTAAGCGTAATATGCCGTATTGTTTTGCAGATAACAGGTATCCGGGCGTGCCAAAAATTCAACTGAATGAAATAACAGAACATAAATTTGTTATAAATAATCAGGAAATTCAGCCTATTCGGATTATGCATGCAGCATTGCCAATTTTGGGTTTCAGGTTTGGGAAAATTGCTTATCTGACCGATGTAAAAACGATTGAAGATAAGTCGTTTGAGTTGTTGAAGGATTTAGATATATTGGTTATTAATGCATTAAGAGCAAATAAACATATTTCGCATTTGTCGGTTGAAGAAGCATTGCAGATAGCAGAAAGGATAGGGGCCAGGAAAACCTATTTTACTCATATTAGCCACGATATGGGATTACATGAAATAGTTGAAAATCAGCTGCCCGACAATATTCACTTGTCATACGATGGACTGAAATTAAAGGTATAACTCAATTTTAAATTATAAACGACAAATTGAATTCGAAATGAAAATGCACAAACTAAAACTCATATTGCTGGTTTTTGGAGTTGTTCTCTTTTCATCCTGCACAACACTGCTTTACACTTCGCTTGATGTATTACGTCCTGCTAAAGTTGAATTTGATGTGAATGCAAATAATTTGCTAATTGTGAATAATTCGGTTATTCAGCCTCAAAATTATGGTCATAAAACGATATTAGCGAATGAAAAAAACCTGGATATTTTAGTTCCAACCGACAGTCTTGCAATTTATTGTCTAAGTTCGTTGACTGAGGATTTGGAAGGAAAGGATTTTTTCTCATCTGTTCAGCTTTTGCCAAATTCAGTAAATAAATCAACAGAGTTTTTCAGACCGGATAAATTATCAGATGATTCTGTAAGGATGCTCTGTAAATCAAATAGAGCCAATGTGATTTTATCGCTCGATAATATCAAAGTTAATGATGATTTGAACGAGTATTTTATGGAGGATAATGCCACTTATCTGAATTCGCTGGAGGTTAAGTACGAAACTTCGTGGAGTATCCGTTATCCAAACAAGCCACAGATAAAAACGATAAACTACAAAGACACATTGTATTGGGAAACAGAATCTTACAGTAGGCGGAAAGCTGCAAGCGAAATTCCCAAAAGGCAAGATGCACTGATTGATGGTGCGTTGGAAGTTGGACATAAATGCGTAAACCGTTTTATTCCGTATTGGGAAAAGGTGGATCGTTACTTTTTTTCTTCGGGAAACAAGAGTATGAAAAAGGGGTTGGATTCGGTATATGTAAAAAACTGGAAATCGGCCATTGAGACTTGGAATTCAGTATATGATAAAACTACCGATGCATTGCTTCAGGCTCATGCAGCCAACAATATTGCTATAGCTTATGAAATTTCAGGTGATGTTGATAAAGCGTTGGAATTTGCCACCAAAGCATATTATTCGTTTGGAAAACTAGCTATTCCGGATTTTAGTTCTTTTATTCGACTTTCGGATTATATAAATGAATTAAATAAACGAAAAAAGGAAATTGAAGTGCTGAAAAAGCAACTCGGAGAATGACGAAATATTGAAATCAATTAGAATATAAAACTTCAAAATTAAGAAAGAATGTTATCACCAACTGATGAAATTTTACTGAAGAAGAAAGGAATTACTCCTGAAAAGATTAATGAACAACTCAATGCATTTGCTACCGGTTTCCCTTTTTTGGAAATACGGAGTGCAGCTGAACCTGGTAAAGGATTAGTTCGGATAAAGGATGATGAGATTACCGCTATTCTGAATCAATGGGATGAGTATCTGAAAACCGATGCGACAATCATTAAATTTGTTCCAGCTTCAGGTGCTGCAAGCCGTATGTTTAAAGATCTTTTCGAGTTCTTGGAAAAAGAAACTGACGTGCCAATAACTGCTTTTGAACTGAAATTTTTTGCAGAGATTAAGCACTTTGCATTTTACGAAGAGTTGGATGAGGTTTGCACGAAAAATAATGGAAAATCAATAGATGAGTTGGTTGAGAGTAACCAGTTTAAGCCAATCGTGAAAAATTTATTGTCGGAAAAAGGGTTAAATTATGGTTCATTACCTAAAGGATTGCTTCGGTTTCATTCGTATAAAACTGAAAAACGGACACCTATGCAGGAACATTTGGTGGAAGGTGCACTGTATGCTGCTGGAAAAACCGGCAATGCGAATATACATTTCACAGTTTCAACAGAACATCGCGAGTTGTTTGAAAAGCATCTGAAGGAATCGCTTCCGGCATTTGAAATGAAATTTGGTGTGAAATATAATGTGAGTTTCTCGGAACAAAAACCATCGACTGACACGATTGCTGCTGACGAAAACAACCAACCTTTCCGTGATAAAGGCGAGTTGGTTTTCCGACCGGGTGGGCATGGAGCTTTGATTGAAAACCTGAATGACCTAAATGGTGATATCGTTTTCATTAAAAATATAGATAATGTGGTGCCTGATTCATTGAAAGAAAGTACTGTGACTTATAAAAAAGTAATTGCCGGAATGTTGGTGAATCTTCAAAGACAAAGTTTTGCCTATCTCAATGAGCTGGAAAATGAATCAATTTCAGATGCTAAATTATCGGTTATTGCCCAATTTTGTGAAGTCAGATTGAATAACCACCATGCTGATTTACATTCTCTTTCACACTCCGAATTAAAAAAGTATCTTATTAATAAGTTGAACAGACCAATGCGGGTTTGCGGCATGGTGAAGAATGTTGGTGAGCCCGGTGGTGGTCCTTTCCTTACTGTAAATTCAGATGGAACTGTATCGCCTCAAATTATGGAAAGTTCGCAAATTGACCTGACTAATCCCGCTGACAAAGAAATAATGTTGAAGTCAACTCATTTTAACCCTGTTGATTTGGTTTGTAGCATCAAAAATTACAATGGAGAGAAATTCGATTTAGTTAAGTACGTAGATAAAAACACCGGATTTATTTCACTAAAATCAAAGAGTGGAAAAGAATTGAAAGCACTTGAATTGCCCGGACTTTGGAATGGTGCGATGAGCGATTGGAATACGATTTTTGTAGAAGTACCCATTGAAACATTCAATCCTGTAAAAACGGTGAATGATTTATTGCGACCGGAGCATCAATGAAACAAATAATAAAGAAATGCGCTTTTCTCAATTGTGAAAGCGCATTTTTCGTCTTTTTTTTGTTTTTAGCCTTGTTAATCTTGAAAAGTTTATTTATTTTTGAACTTTAAAACTAATCGGGTAATTTATTTATGTGGAAAGATTTTTTCTATTTCTCTAAAGGTCAACGAATTGGTGTTATAGTACTTTTAGTTTTGATATTACTGGCTATCGGAACAAACTATCTGCTGCCATTATTTTTCCCTGCGCAGCAGGAAGATGAAAGTAAATTTCTTATCGAAGTAGAAATATTCAAAAAGTCACTGGTTTCGCGTGATAGTTTACGTCAGCTCGAATGGCAAAAGCAAAGCGAAGAACGCCAGCGCGAGTTTGAAGAAAAATATCACAGCTTTACCGAAACGAAAACGTCCAAACCTGAAGAGAAATACAGTTTGTTTGCTTTTGACCCGAATATGCTGGATTCTGTAGAGTTTGTCCGATTAGGATTGAAGCCATTTATTGCATCCAATATTTTGAAATACCGAAAAGCTGGTGGTCGTTATAAAACTAAAGACGATTTTGGAAAATCATATGGTATAAAACCGGAAAAGTTCAAAGAACTTGAGCCTTATATTGTCATTGCAGAAGTCAAACCGGCACAGACTGACAAACCAGTAAAACGAACTGATATAATTGTGGATTTGAATTCAGCCGATACTACACTTTTAATGCAAATTAAAGGAATTGGACGTGGTTATGCAAAATCAATTGTGCGTTTTCGTCAGCAAACAGGTGGTTTTGTGTCTGTGGATCAACTGGGTGAGATTCGGGGCATGAAATCTGAAAATCTGGAACGTATTCGCCCGTTTTGTAAAGTGAATTCAGATTTAGTTCAGAAAATAAAGGTAAATACTGCAAGTGCCGAACGACTTAAAAGTCATCCGTATTTTAATTTCTATCAGGCCAAAGCTCTATACGAGTTTCGTCGACGGAAAGGTAAGCTAAAAGATATCAATGAATTAAAAGAATTGTCGGAATTTACACCGGAATCAATTCAACGATTAAAACCATATCTGAATTTTGAATAAATTCAACACAAATTAAGTAAACTACGTGGAAGTTTAAACCTTAGTGGCATTGTTTTTGTTGTTATTGTACCTGTAAATACTTTAATTTTAATCAGTTAATTATAGAACTTAGGTCTTATGAAAACTATTACTAAATTATTTTTAATTGTTGCACTTTTGCCATTATTTGTATCATGTGAAGATCAAAGTAATAATGATTTGAATAATTATCAGGTAGATATTGCGACTGTTCAAAATCCATACAACGAAAATTCTTTTTTCTTCCGGTTGGATAATAAAAAAAGGATGTGGGTTGAAGAAAGTGTATTTTCCGGATATGCTCCAAAAGATGGACAACGTATTGTAGCTAACTATACGCTTCTGTCCGACAAAAGTGCAACGCATCTTTACGATTACGATGTGAGAATGAATGATGTTTACGAAGTTCTTACTAAAACCATTTTTAATGTAACTAAAGCTACACAAGACAGCATTGGAAATGATTCTATTAGCATTGAAGATATTTGGATTGGCAGTGACTATCTGAATGTTCAGTTTGTATATCCGGGTTACAATAAAACTCACTTTATCAACCTGGTAAACGATACTTCAAAGGTGTTTACTGATGGTAAAACTCATCTGTATTTCCGGCATAATTCAAATGCAGATACTCCGGTTTATCTAAAAAGTGGCATTGTTTCATTTAATATTAAATCGCTTCAAACCGGAGCTACCGGCACAACTCTAAATCTGGTTATACATGTAAATATGCCTAACCAAGCTGCGGAAAAAACCTATAATTTGTCGTACGACTTTAGTTCGTCTACTCTCGCCCCAAAACATATATTCCCTACGCTTGTTCAGCAAAAGTTTTATTAACTAAATCATTATTCTTTTAAATTCCAAAGCCCATTTTCAATTTTTGAGAATGGGCTTTGGAATTTAAAATAGAATATTTATACATAAATAATGAACATTGATTCAATTAATTTCATTATATTTGTTCATACTTAAAAAAAGAAATATTGAAAACAATATCAGGAAACATAGTAGATGTAATTTCGAAAACCATTACTAAAGGAAAAGTTCTGTTTGAAAACGGAAAAATAATAGCAATTGAACCCACTGATGAAGTTGAAAACCAGTACATTATTCCCGGTTTTGTAGATGGACACATTCATATAGAAAGTTCAATGATGCTTCCTTCAGAATTTGCCCGCTATAGTGTCATTCATGGCACAGTGGCATGTGTGTGCGATCCACACGAAATGGCCAATGTCTGTGGAGTTGAAGGAATTGATTATATGATTGAAAATGGCAGGAACTCGCCCATGAAGTTTTATTTTGGCGCACCTTCATGCGTTCCATCTACTCATTTCGAAACTTCCGGAGCTGAATTGAATGCTGAAGCAGTTGAAAAATTATTGAAGCGAGATGATATTTATTTTCTGGCAGAAATGATGAATTTCCCCGGCGTGATTCATAAAAACAAACAGGTTCATGCCAAACTGTCAGCTGCTCAACGAATTGGGAAACCCATTGATGGGCATGCTCCTGAATTGACGGGCGATGATTTGATTGCGTATGCAGCGGGTGGAATTACTACTGACCACGAATGTATGACCATTGCCGAGGCGGAAGCAAAGATTGCATTGGGAATAACTATACAAATCCGCGAAGGCAGTGCAGCAAAGAATTTTGATGATTTACTGCCGTTAATTAAAAAATATCCGGATAAAATCATGTTTTGTTCGGACGACAAGCATCCGGATGATTTATTGAAAAACGGTCATATAAATTCTTTGGCTCGTAGGGCTGTGGCTGGAGGTTATGATCCGATTGATGTGTTGCGGATTTGCTCCCTAACACCGATTAAGCATTATAAATTGGATGTCGGATTGCTTCAAAAAGGTGATGATGCTGACTTTTTGATAGTGAATAATTTGTCTGACTTTGAAGTTCAATCAACCTATATTAAGGGTGAAAAGGTTTCTGAAAAAGGCAAACCAACCTTTCCCCGTTATATTCCAACTGAATTAATAAATCAATTTAATGCTCAGAAAATTACAATTGAGCAAATTCGGGTTATTCCAACAGGAAGTTCATTGAAAGTTATTCATGTGGATGATGGTCAGCTTTTCACACACGAGATTCAATGCAAACCCAAAATTGATAACGGAAATGTAGTTTCTGACATAGACAACGATGTGTTAAAGCTAGTTGTCTATAACCGCTATCAACCCTCTGAACCTGCTGTAGGTTTTATAAAAAATATCGGACTTAAACATGGTGCAATGGCTTCAACCGTCGCTCACGACAGTCATAATATTGTGGCAGTTGGAACTTCAGATACTGAAATTGTATCGGCAATTAATCAGATTATAGATAGTCGGGGAGGAATTTTGGCTTGTGATGGTAATAAAGCCTGTCTTTTGTCTTTACCGGTTGGTGGTTTGTTGTCGGATATTGAAGGGAATATAATAGCTGAGCGTTACGAACAGGTGGATGCCATGGCTAAAGATCTTGGTTCAACACTTCGTGCTCCATTTATGACAGTAGCTTTTATGTCCTTACTCGTAATTCCGGAACTGAAACTGGGTGACAAAGGCTTGTTTGATGGCCGGAATTTTAAATTTGTGGATTTGATGGAATGAATTCTGGATTCAACTCAATAAAATCCTCTGCAACATTCAGTTTCAGAGGATTTTAAATTTTATACTGGTCAGTTTTTTACTAAATCCATGTGTGCGATCAAATCCAAAATTTTGTAAGAATAACCCCACTCATTGTTATATCGTTTGATATTTAATGGTGAAACAAAAGAAACCGGTTTCAAGCTCGAAAGTTCGGAAGCATTTGAAACCGGTGTTGTAAATTTGAATTATAAAAAGCTGTAGGTTCCTATACGGTTTTGTAAACCACCGAATTAATATTCATCCCCGCTCCAACCGAAGCAAAAATCAATACATCGCCGGCATTAATCTGATGGTTTTCCATATTATCTTTAACAATAAGGTCAAATAAGGTCGGTAAGGTCGCTACAGAAGTGTTTCCAAGGTTATGAACCGTCATAGGCATTATATCTTCGGGCGCACTTTCAATACCATAAAGACTATACAATCGTTTCAAAATGGCATCATCCATTTTACCATTGGCTTGATGAATCAACACCTTTTTCACATCAGTAATTGCATAACCACTTTTGTCCAGACAGGCTTTTATGGCTTTTGGAACAGTTTCAAGTGCATATTGATATAACCGGCGACCGTTCATTTTAAGGAACAAGTCTTTTGGGTTTTCAAAATCATGATTATATGAAGGTCCCATGTGAAGTAAGCCAGCATGACTCAATGTATCAGAGCGGGTTTTATGAGCAATAATTCCGATTGGAGAGCTACTTTCTTTCCCTTCTAAAATAACTGCACCTGCTCCGTCGGCATACAGCATACAATCGCGGTCGTGTGGGTCGCTGATGCGTGAAAGAACTTCAGCACCAATCACTAAAATTTTCTTTGCATCGCCCGATTTGATAAAATAATCAGCCTGAATAACAGCCTGCAACCATCCCGGACAGCCAAATGTAATATCGTAAGCAACTGATTCCGGGTTTTTTATGCCCAGTTTTTGTTTTACTTTCGAAGCCATGGCTGGTATATGGTCGGAAGCACGATTGGTTACAGTGGTATCACCAAAATTATTAGCAACAATCACATAATCAAGCTCTTCAACGTCGATGCCTGAAGCTTTAATTGCTTCTTCGGCAGCCAGAAAAGCCATGTCGGTTGTAATCATGTCATCCGAGATATAACGACGCTCGGCAATGGTAGTTATTTCGTGAAATTTATCAGCTATCTCCTGACCTGGTTTTTCGATTTTTACTCCATTTGATTCATAAAACTCACTTTTAACGAAATCTTCGTTTGTTATTACGCGCGACGGAATATAACTTCCAGTTCCGGTTATCACGCTGTAAATTTTCTTCTCCATATTTTCCTCGATTTTCTGTTAGTTATCATCTGCAATGTTCATCTGTTGTCGTTGGCAAAGTTAGCCTAAATTGCTAATACGCAGTGGAAAAATAGTTTAAATATATTAAAAAGCTTTTAAGGTTTAATGCTAACTTACTGATTTATAAATTACCATCTAATGTTAAAGTTAGTTATGCTTGTAGGTTTGAAAAAAAAACCATGAGTTTTGAATCACTTTTTGTAAGTGTACTAAATAACTTATTCCATTTATTTTTTGTAATTTTGCACCCCTGAAATGATTATCAGTTAATAAGATAATCACAAAATTCGTATTTCTCCGATGAAAAAATTTAAAGAATATTCCGGCTTAAATTTGTCCGATGTAAACAAAGAACTATTGAAACGTTGGAACGAACTCGATGTTTTCCACAAAAGTATTGAAACCCGTGAGGGAAAACCTTCGTTTGTATTTTATGAAGGACCTCCTTCTGCCAACGGACTGCCGGGCATTCACCACGTGATGGGACGTACTATTAAAGACGTTTTTTGTCGTTATAAAACCATGCAGGGCTTTCAGGTAAAACGTAAAGCAGGTTGGGATACGCACGGACTTCCGGTGGAGCTTGGTGTGGAAAAAGCACTGGGAATTACCAAAGAAGATATTGGCAAAACAATCAGTGTGGACGATTACAATGCTGCCTGTCGCCACGACGTGCTTAAATATACCAAAGAATGGGAAGATTTGACTACTAAAATGGGCTATTGGGTTGATATGAATGACCCATATATCACCTACGATAATCGCTACATAGAAACTCTTTGGTGGTTACTCAAACAATTATACAACAAAAACTTACTATACAAAGGTTATACTATTCAACCTTATTCTCCAGCTGCAGGAACCGGACTTTCTACTCATGAACTTAATCAACCGGGTTGCTATCGCGATGTGAAAGACACAACTTGTGTGGCACAGTTTAAGGTAAAAGGTGAAATTGATACGTATTTCCTTGCATGGACCACAACTCCGTGGACTTTGCCTTCGAACACCGCTTTGTGCGTTGGGCCAAATATCGATTACGTAAAAGTAAAATCGCATAATCCATATACCAAAGAAGTTTGTAATCTGATTTTAGCCGAAAGTCTGTTAGGCTCGGTTATGGGCAAAAACGAATATGAAGTACTGGCCAAAATGAAAGGTTCAGATCTTGCCGGAACTGAGTACGAACAACTAATTCCCTGGGTAAATCCGGGCGAAGGAGCTTTCAAGGTTATCACCGGCGATTTTGTAACCACCGAAGATGGTACCGGAATTGTTCATATTGCACCTACTTTTGGTGCCGATGATGATCGGGTGGCTAAACAAAACGGCGTTCCTCCATTGTTGCTGATTGACAAGGATGGAAACCGTCAACCGATGGTTGACCGCAGTGGAAAATTCTTCGAAATTGCTGATTTGAGTGAAGAGTTTGTAGCATCAAATATTAATGCTGAACTATATAAAGAATTTGCCGGACGATATGTGAAGAATGCATACGAAATTGCTCCGGTTCCTACTCCAACCGGCGATACTGCTGAAGTGACAACACTGGATATTGATCTTTGCGTAATGCTGAAACAACAGGGGTTGGCTTTCAAAATAGAAAAACATGTCCACAATTACCCACACTGTTGGCGAACTGATAAACCTGTATTGTATTATCCGCTGGATAGCTGGTTTATCAAAACCACAGCTTGCCGTGAAGAGATGATGTCGTTGAACGATACCATCAACTGGAAACCGGTATCTACCGGAACAGGACGTTTTGGAAAATGGCTGGAAAACCTGCAGGACTGGAACCTGAGCCGTAGTCGTTATTGGGGAACACCTCTGCCAATATGGCGCAGTGAAGATGGGCTGGAAGAAATTTGTATAGGTTCGGTGGAAGAATTGATTTCGGAAATTGAGAAATCGATGGCAGCCGGATTTATGACTGAAAACCCATACAAGAATTTCAAAGTTGGAGAATATACTCCTGATAATTATTCAGTCAAAAATATAGATTTACACCGTCCATATGTGGATGGTATTG
Source organism: uncultured Paludibacter sp. (assembly GCA_964612615.1). Lineage (GTDB taxonomy): Bacteria > Bacteroidota > Bacteroidia > Bacteroidales > Paludibacteraceae > Paludibacter. The sequence continues at coordinate 20,099 of CAZTDH010000024.1, forward strand.
TGTTGGTGTCGGCTTCAGGTAAACCGATGAAACGCGAACTCGATTTGATTGATGTTTGGTTCGATTCGGGTGCAATGCCTTACGCACAGCTTCACTATCCCTTTGAAAACAAGGAGATGGTGGAAAGCGGTTCGTTCTTCCCTGCCGATTTCATTTCGGAAGGAGTGGATCAAACCCGTGGTTGGTTCTTTACATTGCACGCTATCAGTACCATGGTTCGTGGCTCGGTAGCGTTCAAAAATGTTATTTCCAATGGTTTGGTTCTCGACAAAAATGGAAACAAAATGTCGAAACGTTTGGGTAACGGTGTTGATCCGTTCTCAGCCATTGAAAAATACGGTTCCGATCCGTTGCGCTGGTATATGATGACCAATGCTTCGCCCTGGGATAACCTGAAATTTGATATTGAAGGCGTGGAAGAAGTGCGTCGCAAATTTTTTGGAGATCGGAAGAGCACACGTCTGAACTCCAGTCACCTGAAGCTAT
>CAZTDH010000025.1:0-19997 GCA_964612615.1 uncultured Paludibacter sp.
CGCGCCAAAAGTAGCAAAAGGCGCAAACGCCCGAAATGGGCAGAGTGGTATGAAACGAGTAAAGCCGAAGGCAAGACGAGTTCTTTACGACAAATAAAGAAAAATCATTTATGTATAAAATATTTTGTAGTGTTAGTGCTCTGGTCTGTGAAGATCGGAGCATTTTTTTGTATAAAGAAAGACGTTTCTATTTTTTAATTATTGAAAAATAAATTCATATCTTTGAGGCTAAATTTATCTAGCTATTACTATGCCAGTATATATAGAGTAGGTGTAATAAATTAAAAGACATAAAACGGATATATGTCCATTATGCTTATATTGATGTTAGCGGTAATGCTAAAAAAAAAGACAACTGCAATTAACAGAATATTTACAATGAAAACACAAAAAAACACATTTGAAAATTTTCTTGAATGGATAATCATAAAGTGACAGGAATTAGTTGATTTATTAACTAATTTGCTCTGTTTTTTTTCAACTTTGATAATGAAGACAGAGAATGAAATTGTAAGTGTTTTTTTAGATTCATTTAAAGAAAAAATTATAACGACTAAAATTATGGGAGGAACCTTCAAATGATTTTCAACTTCTATTCCACAAGCCTGATATTTCTGGCGGGTTTCTGCTTATTTTCTGCTCTCAGCCATTTTGCAGCCCAGCAGTCAGGGCAGCAGCGACGCGTACACCTGTTATTTGCGGCAATCACTCTTTCATTGATAGGAACCATCCTGACGGGTGTCATAAATTACAATACTTCTTCCCTATCAGATCATATAACATGGGGGCGTGTAAATGTTGCTTTTAACATAGCAATGTATACCTTGCTACCCTGGTTTTTTGCCGTGTATAGCGGAGTGCGTGCAAAACCCGTGCTGATTGGAAGTGCCGCGCTGTGTGTGCTGCTGTTTTTCATTAATCTCATCCAGCCCAATACGTTGTTATATTCCGAAGTACATGGAATTAACCGGCTGATACTACCATGGGGAGAAGAAGTATTCCTTATTAAAGCCACACCTAGCATCTGGGGGGGTATTTCGTTTGGCTATGTACTTTTTGTTCCAATCTTTGGGTTATATGCATTTATCAAGCGTTACCGACTCGACCGCAAGAGCTCGACTCTTTTCATGATTTTTGCGGTGGCAATCTTGTTGTTTACTTTGACTCAAAACATGTTAGTCAGAATTGCAGGTATCCATAACCTTCCGCCATTGGGGTCATACGGCTTTTTGAGTGTGGTCATAATCATGGGGATGACACTCACCCGCGAATTGCGGGAATATCGAAAACGGGCAGAGGAGGCATTACAACAGAGTGAACGTAAGACCAGAGCAATTTTGGATCAAAGTTTTATGTTTATTGGCCTTATGAGCACTGATGGTATTTTGCTTGACACTAATCGGGCTGCTTTGGAATTGGTTGGTGTGACTCATCAGGATGTGTATAACAAACCCTTTTGGGAAAGCCCATGGTGGAATCATTCCGTTGAACTTCAAAACAAGCTTCGTGAGTCAATCAAATTAGCAGCTGCTGGCGAGGAAGTTCGTTTCGAAACCAGCCACCAAGCAATAGATGGCAGTCTTCGTTATGTTGATTTTTCACTGCGACCTGTAAAAAATGAGCATGGTGATATCTTATACCTCATACCTGAAGGTCACGACATTACTGAGCGTAAGCTGGCAGAAAAAGCATTTCTTGAAAGCGAAGAAAAATACAGATATATTGTTGAAAATGCCCCTATTGGAATATTTCAAAGAAATTTGGAAGGACAATTTGAATATTGTAATCTAACTCTTGCTAAACATTTCGAATGTGGTAGTATTGATGAATTTTTACAGCATTACAATGAAATTTCTAACCGTTGGGCAAATCCTGATAATTATGCTGAATTTAAAGAATTATTAGTGACCAATGGTAAGGTTTTAGGCTTTGAAACCGAAACAAAATTGATTAATGGCAAAACAAAATGGTTTTCTTTATTTGTAGATTTAGATAGTTCAAATTCAGTATTAAACGGTTTTTCATTAGATATTACTGAACGTAAAAAAGCCGAAAAACTATTACAAGAAAGCGAAAACAATTTTAAATTAATGATTGCGAACAGCCCTGACACAATAATAATTCAAGATATAAATGGTAGTGCAACATTTGTAAGTAATCATGTTAAAGAAATGTTTGGCTACGAACCTGAAACTTTTATTGGAAAACCTATCCCGATAGAGTATATTTTTCCTGATGATATTGAAACCTGCATAAATGCATTTAAAGCTTTGCAGGCAGGTACAGAAGTTGTAAACGTTGAATACAGATTTATAAAAGCAACGGGTGAGATAATTTGGCTAAATCATACAGCAAGGCCAATAATTATCGAAAATGTAATTTCAGGTATCCAAAATAATGTCCGAGATATTACTGAACGCAAAAAGGCAGAAGAAGATATTAAATTTCAAAATATTTTGCTGAAAACCAATCAGGAATTATCTCTCGACGGAATTTTAATTGTTGATGAAAAAGGAAATATTCTGTCCAATAATAAAAAATTTCAGGAACTATGGGAAATTCCACAGGAGGTTATTGATTCTAAATCGGATGAAAATGCTTATAATTCAATTCTGCATTTATTATCTGATCCTAAAGCGTATATTGAAAAAATTGAATATCTGTACAGAGTTAAAATTGAAAAAAGCTTTGATGAAATACAATTAAAAAATGGGAAAATTTTAGAGCGATATTCAGCACCAATGTTGGGCGATTCTGATCAATATTTTGGAAGAATATGGTTTTTCAGGGATATTACAGAACAAAAACTTGCAGAACAAGCCTTAAAAAAGAGTGAAGGACAATATAGGACACTTTTTGCAGAAATGCGTGAGGGTTTTGCCCTGCATGATATCATTTGTGATGAGAAAGGAACTCCTGTTGATTACAGATATTTAGATATCAATCCAGCATTTGAAAGATTAACCGGTCTAAAATCGGATGTGGTTATAGGTAAAACAGTTAAAGAAATATTGCCAAACACTGAAACGTATTGGATTGAACGTTTCGGGAAAGTGGCTATGACCGGTAAGCCTGCCGAATTTGAAGATTATTCTGCCGAATTTGACAGTTATTACAGGACAAATGTTTTTTGTCCACAAATCGGAAAATTCGCAGTTTTATTTGAAGATATTACTAAACGCAAAAAAGCAGAACAACTACTGCAAGACACCACTGCTAAACTTGAATCAATAATTAATGTTTCACCGCTAGCAATTACTTTAATTGATATCAATGGCAATATTCAACTATGGAACAAAGCAGCAGAACAAATGTTTGGTTGGACAGCGAAGGAAGTTATCGGTCATCCCAATCCAAATGTACCGGTAGATAAACAAATTGAATATGCAAAGTGGTCATCACAAATTTTGCAAGGTGAGTCAATAACCAATCAGGAAGCGGTTCGGGTCCGCAAAAATGGTTCACTTGTTAATATCAGTATTTCATCATCGTCGATACTTGATGTGAAAGGAAATCTTATTGGACGAATGGCAATTCTTACAGATATTACAGAACGCAAAAAGAACGAAGAAAATTTAATAAAACTATATACTGCCATAAATTCCTCCAAAGCTTCGATTGTAATTACTGATATTGATGGAAATATTGAATTTGCCAATCCTTATTTTACCGAACTAACAAGCTATTCTGAAGATGAGTATTTGGGAAAAAATCCAAGAGTTCTAAAATCAGGAATTCATAGTGTTGAATATTACAAAACATTGTGGGACACCATTAAGTCGGGCAATACTTGGGAAGGGGAATTTTGCAATCGCAAAAAAAACGGAGAACTATATTGGGAAAAGTCAATAATAACACCAATAAAGAATGAGAAAGAAGAAATAATAAATTTTGTTGCAGTAAAATCGGATATTAGCCATGAAAAAAAACATGAACATCTCGATGACATTACACTCGAAATATATGAAAGATCTGAATATTTAACGGTAGAAGAAGTTTTGAAACTTTCAATTGAATTAGGTATTCAGCTAACTGATAGCGAAATTGGGTTTTTCCATTTTGTAAACGAAGATCAGGAAACTATTTCGTTACAGGCATGGTCGGCTAAAACAATGGATATTTGTAATGTTCCCACATTGGACAAGCATTACCCTATAAGCAAAGCCGGTGTTTGGGTAGATTGTTTTTATCAAAAAAACCCTGTTTACCACAACGATTATTCAAGTTTATCCCACAAAAAAGGATTGCCCGAAGGTCATGCAACTTTAGCAAGAGATTTATCCGTTCCGGTTATTGTTGAAAATAAAATAGTAGCTATTTTTGGAGTGGGAAATAAAGAAACGGATTACACTGAAATTGACGCTGAATTTTTATCTGTATTTGCCGAAAATGTTTGGAATGTAGTAAGAAGAAAGAAATCCGAATTTGAATTAATTGATTCAAAAGACCAAATACATAGGTATGCTTCGCATCTGCAAAATGTTCGGGAAGAAGAAAAAATTTCTATTGCACGTGAAATACATGATGATTTGGGACAGATTCTTGTTGGTCTTCAAATAAATATGGGTTTATTAAAAAATAAAGTAATTAAAACTATCCCATTAAGTGACACAACAGAAATCCTTCCGAAAGTTGACAATATAACTGACTTAATTAAAAAATCAATTAAAACTGCTCGCAACATCATGAATGGACTTAGACCCGAATTTCTGGAGGTGCATGGTTTGGTGGGTGCAATCAACGAATATCTTCGCGAATTTAAAGAACGGCACGAAATAGATTGTGAATTTACTGATAACATTTCTGATATTGAGTTGGATCCACAACAATCCCTTGCACTTTTCCGGATACTTCAGGAAGCCATGAACAATATTGTAAAACATGCCAAAGCCACATTGATTAAGATTCATCTTCATAGCTTAGAAAATAAGGTGGTTCTGCAAATTACTGATAATGGCGTTGGATTTGACAAAAATAACAGTGGAAGGAATGACTCTTATGGTATGATAGGAATGAAAGAGCGTGTCGTATTGCTGAAAGGTGAATTGGATATCACCAGTGAAATTGGACGTGGCACAACTGTAAAAGTAGAAATTCCATTTTGAGTACAAACCATAATTTTGAGGTGTTGACAGGAGTATAATTGGCTTATTTACATTTAAAATTGACACGACAAAACAAAACAAAAATAGACCGACGAAAGCACTAACCGCTAACACACGCTCTATGTTCATTGGCTGGCTGACGTGCATTCCGCAGGTTTTGCTCCCGCATTCACGTTGTCGCATGTCTGAGACTTGTGCCAATAAAGATTAAAATACCCCCTTGTTTCAAACTTTTGTTAGCATAAGGGTTTAATTGTAATACCTTTGAAGCAAAAAAAAAAATTAAATTCAATAATGATAGAATATAAATTCAACAAAACCGAAGAAATTTTGCATATTACAGTAAGTGGTACTTTTGGAATAGAACACATGTTTAAAGAAATTGATTCATTTGCAAATGATAATTCATTACCAAGGGAACTAAAAATTCTTGAAGATGCACGCAATTTAAACGTTACATTTACAGAAGAAGAAATACAATTATTAATTGAAAGGCTAAAGAGCCATTTATTTAAATTCAAGTCAATTCGTCACGCATTAGTTCATTTAGACCCTGTTAATACTGCTTTTGCTATGATGGTAAGTGAAAGATTATCGAGTGATAAATATTTATTAAAAGTTTTTTCAGATGAAGAATATGCGCTACATTGGCTACGCATAGCTTGAATCTGACTTTGAATAAATGTAGAAAAGGTTCATGAATTTTTCGGATTATTTAATCCATTCTTATTCACACAATAAATTAGCCACTCCTAAGTGGCTTTTTTGTTTTTTTTTTCAAAACTTATATTTTTTACCCCGACTTGCACCGACTTACCCCGACTTACACCACTTTATAAATAAAAATTACAGGTAGAAAATTGTCCTTTTCCTTCTAAACCCCTCTCCCTACTTTTGTATAAAACAATACAGAAAGTATGGATTCACGCATTCACCTCTCACAGATTTGGAAAATAATGGAAGAAAGAGATCGGTTAGGTAAACCGAAACCTTTCAGTTTTCAGTACGCCAAGAAATCGGGCGAATTGGAAACATACCGTAATGCCACTTTGAGCAGCATTCACTCCAAAGGAGCAACGGTAAATATCATTCCGGAAGGAGAAAACAAGCCCCATACTTTCAGAAAGATTTTATTTATGAGAATCAACGAATTTAAAATTTATCTGTAATGGCAAAAGGGACAAAAGACATTAATGAGGTTTTTGATTTTACTACTTCGGCCTATTTAGCCGGTGCAAAAGCCATGGTGGTAATGGGCGACAGCCGCGATATGGTGGGTGATGCCAATACACCAACCGACGACATTACCATCAAGGGCATGAAAGAGCAAATCAAATTTGTGAAACGTGGCCAGAATAATAACCTGCCGGCAGAAATGATGGATAAAGTTTACGCCAATGTAACCGTGGCTTCCAATATCGAATTCAATGCTAAAATGGCGTACGGTGATGGCGTAATGGTGATGAAGAAAGTGAAAGACCCTGTGACTAAAAAAGTGATATTGGAAGAGCAATTGGCAAGCGATTTTCCTGACATTTTCAAGTTTTTGGAGGACAACAACTATGTAAATTCAGTTCAGGAATGGAGCAACGATCTTTCGGTTTTCTATGATTCGTATGCTGAGATTATTTTGGAAGCTGCAAGTAATAAAGTGGCTAGTTTGTTGCCCTGTGAAACGATAAACAGCCGTTTATCTTTGGTAAATCCGTTAACCGGAAAAATTGAATATCACGGATTTTCTACGAAATGGAAAGCCGGAAGTCCTGATGATATTGTACTTACACCTTTGCTTGACAGGCGTATTCCTATTCTCGATATGAAACGAAAATTGGGAATTGAACTTGACCCGACAACAAAAAAGAAAGCAGCTGCCGTAAAAGACAAACGGTTTATGCTCTCGCTTTGCTTACCAACACCCGGGCGGTATTATAACGGCAAACCGTATTGGTGGAGTATCTTTGAATCGTGGTACGATTTTGCCTGTGCCATTCCGGTATTCAAAAAAGCCTTGCTGAAAAATCAAATGGTTCTGAAATACCATATCAAAATCAGCACGTCTTTTTGGGACAAGCTTTTCAAAACGGAAGGAATTACAGACGAGAAAAAGAAAGTCGCCCGGAAACAAAAGTTTCTGACCGACATGAATTCTTTTCTCTCAGGAGAAGAAAATGCAGGAAAAAGTTTTGTGTCACACTATGAATATGACAAAGTGAAAGGATTTGAGATAAACGATATAATAATCGAGCCAATTTCTAGTTTTTTCAAGGGCGGTGAATATATCGACGATTCGGAAGAAGTGACCAGTATTTTGTGTTATGCCATGGGAGTGCATCCTTCAGTGGTCGGTGCAGTACCCGGCAAAGGAAAAAGTATTAGCGGAACGGAAGCTCGTGAACTGTTTATCATTAAGCAAGCCATGATGAAACCGATTCGCGATTTGTTGGTTCTGCCGCTTTACCTCGTAAAAGCGTTGAACGGATGGGATCCTGATATTCACTTTATCATTCCGAATATCATGTTGACAACATTAGACCAGGGAACAGGTGCAGTAAAATCAATTGGAAATCAAAAAGTCTGAAACTATGAAAGCAATTATCAGTACAATAGAACAGCTGAAACAAACGGTAAAGATTAATAAATCCACACCGATTGATGCTGTAGAGCCATTTCTTCAAGAGGCGCGCGACATTTACCTGCTGCGTTACCTTGGTCTTGAAATGGTGGAAGTATTGGAAGCGGACAACGTGCCTGAACGAGCAGCAAAGTTACTTTCGCTGACTCAACTGGCACTAGGTCCATTGGCGATGTGGTTAGGTATTTCGGAACTGTCGGTACGGTTGGGTGATGCCGGTTTTACCGTGGAGAAAAGAGACGGTGCAACCAACGGTTCAGGATTTGTACCGGCCAGTGATTCCAAAATTGCCAAATTGGAAGAGAGTTTTGAACGACGAGGCTTTGCCTATTTGGATGCCGTTCTTGAATACCTTGAAACGAATGCGGACGATTTTCCGGAATGGAAAAACAGCCGATTCTACAGTTTAAGAGGTGGCAACTACTTACAATCAGCTTCGCAAATGCAAGAAGTTGGAGCTGTGAATATCGAGTACTCCCGCCTGACGTTTGAGCACTTACGCCCGACCATGACTCTGATTGAAACCCGATTCATTGCCGACCTTTTAGGCGAAGAACTCGATACAACTTTACGAGGAAAACTGAACGGCAATCAATCAACTGCGGATAAGCAGATCATTGCTGCCATTCGGAAATTTGTGGCTTGCAAAACAGCCGAGCTGCATACAAGCCAAGTGGGAAAAGCTAATCGCGAAATTCAGAAAGACAGAGAGTTTAAGCCGCTTATCCGACCTATTTATTCCGATCCGCTGAACGCTGGGAATTTCTTTGCCGAACAAGCCGCTTATTACTTCAACAAAGTACAGCAATTGTTGAACACAAACGCTGTGGAGTTGGGTTATGAGCCTTCTGAAATGGCTCTGAATTGGAATGTAACGGACAATAAGCTATTCTGTGATATTGGATAATCTTATATACCTAATATTAGTCTAATAATGAAAATCCTACATATTGGAGATTTTGAATATCAATTGCCAGAGAAATTGAACGAAATGAATGTGAGAGAATTGATATTTCTCTCACATTTAGTTTCTCTGGAAATACCTATTCAGGAAATTAAAATCAAGATTCTTTTTTTCTGTCTGAAAGCTAAACGCTTATCTGTTGACATTTCTCAGTTGTCAAGTTCAGAGCCACTGCATTACAAAATTTCTATTGGAAAAAGTAAATTTGTACTGTCTGCCGAACAAATAATGATGGCTGCCGGAGCTTTTGACTATCTGTTCACAGCACCCGACAAAAACGGAAATTGTTTTTTTGATAACCGGCTAACGGTAAACCCATTTCCTGAATTGAAGATAGGAGGTAAAAAATTCTATTCTCCTGCTGAATCGTTGACTGATATTTCGTACAACCGTTATATCTATCTTGAAACCTATTACAGTGCTATTCGGCAAAAGCCCGAAGCTGCACTTGCATTTTTGGCTTGCTTATTCCTGGAACGGAAAAAAGAATTCAATCCGGACGAATTGAATTTAGAATTAATGCAAAAGGTAAAACCGGAAGTGGTAATTCTGATGTGTTGGTTTTACATTGGCAGTATTCGATTTATCGGAGATAAATTTCCACGGATATTTCCAGCTGAGAGCAAAAGTTTAACTAATGGAAATCCTTTTGATGGACAAATGAAATTACTTGATTTTATGGCCAAAGCAGACCCAAGTAAAAAACGCTTAATACGTTATGATAAGCTATATGACGTGCTATATAGTTTGGATTATTTGTTGGAAATGGAAGAGAATAAAACTAACTCTACCTTATAAAAAGTTAAATCAGACAGCTTGATTGAAAATAATAAAGAATAAGTTGCACAGTTGAGCAACTTTATAATTATCTTTGCAGCATGGAAAGAATAATGTACAAGACACCAGCATTTGATTCATTTTATAATTCGCTCAATGCCAGGGCTAAGAAAAAAGTGGATTATGTTTTTGAGCATATTCGTACAGAAAAAAATGTTAGTACGAAATTTGTAAAAAGTCTTGTAAATACTGATTTCTATGAAATGCGTATTTCGGTGGACAATGAATACCGAATTATACTTTTTGCCATTGATAATGATAACTTTATAAATGCAAATGAAATTGTTTTATTGAATGGTTTTATCAAAAAAACAACTGGAGATTACGATAAACAAATCGCAATAGCACAAAAACTAATGGAGGACTTTTTATGAATAAGATAGACAGAACAAAAATCAATATGGATAAAGTTAGAAATTATCCAACAGTGAACGATGCACTTGACAAAGAATATGGTGTAGTAGGAACTGCTTCAAGAGAAAAATTCACGGAACAAGCACAGGCTTTTTTTACAGGACAACTTATTGAAGATGCCCGTAAAAATGCACATCTTACTCAGGATGAACTTGCCAAACGTGTAGGTTCAAACAAATCGTATATTTCGCGCATTGAGAATGGTAAAACCGAACCCAAAGTATCTACATTTTACCGTATTGCCAGCGCATTGGGTTTGTCGGTAGATTTGAATCCGATACATTCTTAAGAGACAAAAACAACAAATAATCCTTTTGGATTTTATGACTTTTGCCGCCTTTGCAAGTTTCTTAGCAAAGGCGGCTTTTTATTTTTTGAAAATTAGATTGCAAGGTTAAAGTAAATGAGTAATTTTGCGGATTGAAAAATACATAATTGAATAAAAAACGGAAAATATCACCCCGTATTTCTTTAGACATATTGGCTATTATTTATTGAAAATTATCAACAAATAAGTTGCTCAATAGTACTTTATTTTGTATATTTGTATATAATTCAAACACTTACAAAAATGAAAACACAAGACAATTATGTATCCCGCAATCATTTCAATGAAGAAATATTTGATTTGATCGAAGAGTATTTAGAAAACTCCGATTCCTTTACAGATGAAGTATTGGCTGTTCATAAGAAGTCAAAAGAACTACAATTAATTTCGCCAGATAAAATTAATGAAGATTGGGACACATACCCTATTTCAAAATTCATTCGTAAAGAAGCAGATGGAATAGGATTAGAGACCGATGTTGATGCAACATTGGATTTAGCAGACAGTTATTTTTTTGTACGATAAAATGATAGCTCTATGTTACTAGATATGAAAGGCAAAACAGTTACTACTGTTCATAAAATTTGTATTTCCAACTATACAAAAGACAAATTTCTGACAACCATGCCAAGACTTCAATGGACTGACAACTTTAATCTGGCTTGTTGTTTTGAGGATGAGAAAGAAGCTTTAGAGTTTACAGAAAACGAAAAAGTTCAAGAAGTTATTGGAGATGTATTAGAATTATTGATCTGGACAGATACAAAGAAATCAATATACGAGAATCATATTTAATGAAAAAAGGTGATTACTGGTTTATAAGATGTAGCTTATCTAGTATATGATCCGAATTTCGAACATTTTTCATATAATAACAAAACAGAAATTTAATGGAAGAAAATTTAGAACAATATTTAGCTGAGCTTCATGCTGGTACTGATCTGTTTGTAGATGAATATGGAGATAGAACTACAGCATTTACAAAATATGTTACCGATGAGATTGGAGATTTAATGGGTCTAGATGAAATAATAGTTTGTCACAAATCTATAAAAAATAGTATTGGAAAGGTTTTAGCAGAAATTTATGGCTACTCTAAAAGCAATGACAATCAATCTGTTACGCTTTTTTATACAATTTATGACACAAGTCTAAACGATGAAATAGTATCAGCTAATTCCGAAGCTTTCAATAAGGCAACGTCGCGCTTACAAGGTTTTTATCAACAATCATTAAGAGGACTATGGCATGATATTGATGAGAATGATGAATTTTATGATATTGCAAAATTTTTATGTGTAAATATTGATGAAATTGTAAACGTAAAATTTTGCATATTGACTAATTGTCGTATGAATGAATATGCTTTTAAGCCAAAACAAAAGATTTATTTGAAGCAAATTATCACTGATGTATGGGATATACGTAAATTATATAATAATACACATTCAGGACTTGATCATATACCAATAAATATTGATTTGTCAAAGGATTATAAATTCGAAATATCTTTTTTGCAAATGAATTCTCAAATGAGTGATTACAAATGTTTGCTATGTCTTGTTCCTGCTAAATTATTGTATAATTTGTATGAAGATTACACTACAGAATTACTTCATAATAATGTCCGATATTTTTTAGGATTTAAGGGCAAGCAGAAAACAAATGCAAATGTAGGTATTCTAGAAACTTTACGTAGAGAACCAGAAATGTTTTTAGCATATAATAATGGTATTACTGCAACAGCTTATGATTTTGAAGCTGAATATTTGAATGAAAATAAAAAATCTGGTATATTAAAAAATATTATAGACTTCCAAATACTTAATGGAGGCCAAACAACTGCAAGTATTTATTTTTCAAAAAGAAATGACAGAGAAAATCAATTACGAATGATGGATGCTTTTGTCCAAATGAAATTAATTATTGTACCCACCCATAAACCTGACATGATTCAGAAAATAACTCAGTATAGTAATTCTCAAAACAAAATAAAATTTACAGACTTCACAATAAATAACCAATTTAATATTACATTACAAGAGCATTCAAGAAAAATCTTTGCATCCGATGAAAATTTTAATCGTACACATTGGTTCTATGAAAGAGTGCGGGGACAATATGATCAAGACTTAAATAAATGTTCTACAAAAAATGAGAAGGACTATTTCAAAAAAATAAATCCCAAAGTTCATGTCTTTAAAAAAGAATTGGTCTCCAGAGTATGGACTATGTGGAATCAATCTCCTTGTGACACATTAAAAGGTGAGGGACATGTTTACGATTATTTTATGGATATTATTGGTACAGATTATATACCAGATGAAAAATTCTTTGAAGATACAATTGCACTTATAATAATTTATATTTATTTATCTCAACGGCCTGAGAACAAACAATTTGCGAATTTAAAAGCACCCTTAATAGCTTATGTTATTTCTCTATTAAGTTTTATCACGGTTGGTAAAATAGATCTTTCCAAAATATGGATTAAACAAAAAATATCAGATTCATTCAAACAATTACTAGATAGCCTGATGGATCAACTGCATTACAAAGTGATGTATAATAAGGTGGGAGAAGAGTCTCCAGTTGCTTATTGTAAACGTCCTGCATCTTGGGATGATATGAAAAAACAACATTTCGATTACAATTTAGAGACAATAAAAGAAGATTTGAAATAATATGATATTAAATTTTATAGACTTATTTGCAGGACTTGGAGGTATTAGAATAGGTTTTGAACAAGCTGCTAAGAAAAAAGGAATAACAACACACTGTGTACTTACTTCTGAAATAAAACCATCAGCAATAGAGTCTTTGGAATACAATTTCAAACATGAAAATCTTGTAGGAGACATTAGTAAAATAAAAACAGAAGATATCAAAAATTTTGATATTTTGTTGGGCGGATTTCCATGTCAAGCTTTTTCCTTTGCAGGCAAGCAACGTGGTTTTATGGATACTCGTGGTACTTTATTCTTCGAAATTGAACGCCTCATAAAAGAGAAAATTGAAAGTGGAGCGAAACCTGCTGGTTTTATTTTGGAAAATGTTGAAGGTCTTGTAAAACACGATAATGGTAACACTTATAGTACAATTATTGGAAAGTTAGAGGATTTAGGTTATAAAATATCACCAAAAATTTTAGATTCAAGAAACTTTGGGGTACCTCAATCAAGGAAAAGGATTTACATCGTTGGGGTTGATAATAAATTTGAAAAAGTAGATTTGACGAATTTTCCAGTAAAAACGATACCGTTCTCTAAAGTAATGGAGAAATCATTAAAGGGTATTGATTCACCATTTACTCGTACAGTATTATCGACATATAATCCTGAACATCTATATGGAAAATGCTTAAAAGATAAAAGAGGTGGTAAAAGAAATATCCATAGCTGGGATTTAGAGCTAAAAGGAAAAATTACGGATGAACAAAAACTATTGCTGAATATGCTCTTCAAAGAGCGTCGTAAAAAGCATTGGGCAGAAAAGATTGGCATAGATTGGATGGATGGTATGCCTTTGACAGCTGCGCAAATTCAAACATTTTATGATAAATCAAATTTACAAGATATTTTAGATGATCTTGTTAAAAAAGGATATGTAGTTTTTGAATTTCCTAAGAAAAAGGTTCAAATAGTAATTGATGAACATGTTTCTTATGATCGTATACCAGATAATACAAAACCTAAGGGATATAATATAGTTGCAGGAAAATTAAGCTTTGATTTTAGTTTATTCCTTGATCCGAATACATATTCACCAACAATGGTTGCAATGGATATGTCCAAAGTCGGTGTTGTTGATAATGGGTGTATACGTCAATTAACATTAAGTGAAGGTCTTGGGTTATTTGGATACCCTAAATCATATAGTTTAGATTTTCTTGCTAAAAATAATAAAGGACTGTCACTAGGATTTGATTTACTAGGAAACTCTGTTTGTGTACCAGTCATAAAATCTGTAACCGAACGATTGTTTGATTCACTTTTAAAAAACGAAAACTATGGTAAATAAACTTAGCTATGAAGAGTTGAGGGCTTCTATGCAGATGTTTTTTCTGAATAAAAATATAGATTCAGAATTTATGGTTGGAATGGAATTACGTATTGCAGAATTACGTAGTCGCATGTCTAATATTAATACTAAGGAAGGCCTAAGAGAATATATAATAAATTATCCAGACTCATTGGATAATATTTTATGTCTTCTTAATGTCAGTTCTGAGTTCTTCAAAAGAGTAATTTCTATGTTAAGACTACAAAAGGGTCAAATTTTCGATACCGAGTGGTCAATTTCGCAAACAAGGAATTACTTATTGGAACAGGATTGGATTATGGATAAAGTATGTGATTTATTTATCAATGGTGCAAATAATCCTTTTTTTATAAATCTTATCCCAACTTTTAATCTTCAATTTTTGAAAATTGATTATAAAACCATTGCTAGGTTGGCCAATGATGACATTTTGTTTATGTTAGTGAAAAAAGATTATGAATCTAAATTCTCTTCGCGAGTTACAAATTCCAAGGCTGATGCTATTGGAAATGCCATAAAAGAAATTTGTTTTGATTTAGGTTGTAACTATAAAGTAAATGTTTCAAAAACTATATCGAGGAGTAACATAACCATTCCTTATATCATTTCAGAAATGCCTTTTTCGGATCCAAAAGTGTTGATTTTATATTCATTTATGATAACAACAGGTAGTGGTCAGACGAATTTGAAAAATAAAATCAAAGAGATTAAGACACACAAAAATGAAGTATTTGCTGGAGCAAAAATAGTGGTAATTGTTGATGGTGCAGGTTGGATTGGAAGACAAAGTGATTTGAAGGATATACACGATTATGCGGATTATTGTATCAATATGAACCATATAAGTGATTTAAAAGAAATAATTAATCAATTTATATAATAGCCATGATACAAGAAGATCGTATAAAACTTTTATCTGAAATTCAAGAAAGAGAACCTTTTGCAACAGGTTATCAATTATTTTTTAGAGGCAACACAACATCATTTAAAGTATGGGAAATACCTATGGAGTGTCTTGTTTACAATCCATATAATGGCCGTATTGGTAGCGTCGTTAAATCTTTTGAAAAAAATAACTATAAACTGAATCCTGAAAAATCTACTGATTCTGCACGTATAGAAAATTTCTTATGGGAATCCAAGGAAGTAGCAAATGAAGCTACATTGATTGATTTGAAAAGCAAGGGTCAGCAGCGTTTTGGTATTGTAACAGCTGATGGTGTTATCATTGACGGCAATAGACGCGTATCATTAATGAACCGAATTCTTCATGATACAAATTTGTCAGATGCAGAAAAACAAAAATGTGAATACTTTAAGGCAGTAATTTTACCAGATAATGCAACAAAGAAGGAAATCATTCGTTTGGAAACAACTTTTCAGATGGGTGAAGATGCTAAAGTAGATTATAATCCAATTGAAAAGTATCTCAAATGTGGGGATTTAAAGGAAGAGGGATTTACGAATGATGATATTGCTGAGTTTATGGGTATATCTAAGAAAGATGTTGATACAAATTTGAAGATATTAAAATTGATGAATCAATACTTGACAAGATATGAATATGATGGAGTTTACACAATGGCAGCAGGACATGAGGATTCTTTCCAAAAGCTCTTAATTGCTTTAGATGCATATAAATCAGGTGTTGGTTCAATGTGGGATGCCGATGAAGATGATATTTCGGATTTGAAAGGTGTAGCATTTGATTATATAAGATTTGGGTTACCTCAAACTGATTTCCGTGATATTATTCAGAGGCCAACACCTAGTAATCCTAATACAAGTATTTTTTCTCAAAAGGAATTATGGAAAGAGTTTTTTACAAAACATCGTTCAAACAATAATGAGGAAGAATCTGTAGATGAATGGATAGCAAAACATCCAGAAGAAGATATAGAAAAAGTATTTAGGTCAAGAGATGCAGAATGGAGAGCTAAGGCGAAAAAAGGTTTTGAAGAAAATTTTGTTTCATGTCAAGATGTAATTTATAATAAACAACAGGCAAATGAACCATTAAGGTTGGTAAAGAAGGCTATCAGTGCATTGTCATCAATAGATATGACATCTTCATCTTTTATTGATAATACAGTAGCTATTATCAAAGATATTGATCAAATAATACTTCTTGCTGAAAAAATCAAAAACAGCAACTAAAATTTATGAATAGTCAAATTATTATAAGTTCTATCGACAATGATCACTTACTGCTTAGTGGTAATACTGCCGAAATAAAGGCAGATAGCTGGGCTATGATGTATATGAGTGATTATCTTGATTATTCGTTTAGAAATGATAATTCTATTGAAATAACGATTCATGATAATTTGCAAAAAACATTGGATCGTATCAAGAAACTTGCATCAAAATACGTTAATGCTGATATTATATATGATGAAGCAATAAGTTCTGAGATATTAGATTACAAACGAATAGATGAAGAATTTCAGGAGTTTTCACAAAAAGCTCTTGCAATCCGTGAAAATGATTGTGATATAACTGATTTTCAGACATTCAAAGATTCTTTAGTAGATAACATGAAGGCTCGAACCTTATATCCACTACAGTTATTGTCTGCTTATCATTTGGCCTTTTCTCAAAATATATGTAATTTTTCAGTTCCTGGCTCAGGTAAGACAAGTGTTGTTTATGGTGCTTATACTTACTTTAAAAATTTACCGGCAGATGACCAAAGGCATGTTGATAATATTCTGATTGTTGGCCCATTAAGCTCATTTGGTCCTTGGGAATTAGAGTATAAAGAATGTTTTGGCGTTGCAGCAAATGCTAAACGATTGATTGGTTCTGTACCAAAAGAAGAAAAAGAAATATATTTATATGGATCAAGAGCAGCAGAAATTACACTTATCTCATATCAATCTGTAGTGAGTTTAAAGGAAGGCCTACTTGCCTTTGTTAAACGTAATAAAACTATGGTGGTATTAGATGAGGCACATAAAATTAAGAATACTGCTGGTGGTATTACTGCGATATCTGTAATGGAATTAGCACTTAGAGCAAAAGCACGCGTTGTACTAACTGGAACTCCTGCACCAAATGGTTATGAAGACTTATTTAATTTATTCAAATTTATATGGCCAACCAAAGATATTATTAGATTTAATATAGGTCAATTAAAAAGTATGTCAGCAATATCTGACGATAGTCGAGTTCCAACATTACTTGAACAAATTAAGCCATATTTTATACGTATCAAAAAATCTGACCTTAAAATACCTGAAGCAAATTTTCAGACAGTTTCTGTACCGATGAGCGAATCACAGAGAGTAATCTATGATATGATTGAGGAACGATTTGTAAATGAGATAATGAGTGCAGTTGATAAAGTTTATGTATCCGAAGTTGTAAAAGCAAAAATGATTCGCCTTATGCAGGCTGCAACAAACCCTGCTTTATTACAGCAACCATTAAAGCGTTTTTGTGATGAAAATGGAGAGTTAGTTACCGAATCAATCAATGACTCTAGTTTCTTGAAAAAAATTATGAATTATCATCATGTAGAGATTCCGGCAAAGTATGTTTGGGCAGCAGATATTGCTGAAAAGATAATTTCAGAAGGAGGAAAAGTGGTAATTTGGGCAACATTTATCAAAAATATTTTATCTCTTAAGGAATATCTTTTAACAAGAGGAATTGAATGTCGAGAGTTATATGGTGCAACTCCAGTAGCTAAAGATGGTGAGGATGAATTAGAAGAGGAAATTGAAACAAGAGAAAGTATTGTAAAAGAGTTCAATAGCCAAGAATCTAGCTATAAAGTTATTATTGCAAATCCATTTGCTGTTGCAGAGTCAATATCTTTGCATAAGGCTTGTCATAATGCAATCTACTTAGAACGATCATTTAATGCAGCACACTTCATTCAATCTAAAGATAGGATTCATCGTTATGGTCTGAAACCAGATACAGTTACCAACTATTATTTCTTAGTTGCTGAAAACTCAATTGATGAAACAATTGACAGACGATTGAACGAAAAGGAACAACGTCTTTTAGAGATTATTGAAAGTATGCCAATACCTTTATTCAATAATGTATTAGCAAATGAAGGTGATGAAGATATTAGGGCAATTATAACAGATTATGCAAGTCGAACTAAGACAATATAGTTCTATTGGTAACAGAGCAGGCATCTTGTTGTTTTGCAAAGAGGTTATCACTGGAACAGAAGAAAATTATTCGTCTGTTAAGACTGTTTGTTCATTCAAGAATGGTATTGATCTAAATTTTAATTGTGCTGTATTATTTTTCTTATATTTAGGAGTCTTATCGCATGAAGGAGAAGTGTTACAGTCAGATAATATTTTTCCATACAACGAAGATAATTCATTTATAGATAACTTATGTTCCTTATGTTTTGCTAAATTACTTGAAGACAATTTATTAAATATAGATTTAGTCAAGTTTAACGAAGAGGATCTTGTGTTTTATGCCTCTCGTTCTGCATTCAAGTTGGAAGCAGCTATTTTTAGAAACATGCTCATCGAACTTGATGCTATGAGCATGAATGAAGCAAATGAGTTTGTTTTTAGAAAAGAGTTTGAACACATCTTTGCCAAACAAATAAAACTATATCGAAAACAAATATCTCAAGAAAAGTTATTGGAAGAATTAGCCGAAAAACAAAGAATTGGAGCAGAAGGTGAATTATTTGTTTTAAAATTTGAAAAAAGTAGACTAGTAAATCATCCTAAGATTGAAAATGTAAGGATAATTTCAGACATTGATGTATCTGCAGGATATGATATAATCTCATACAAAGAGAGAAATTCAGTGAAATTTGATCGATATATTGAAGTAAAAACATTTGTCGGAAGTCCACACTTTTTTTGGTCAAGTAATGAAATCAAGCAAGCACGTTTACGTAGAGAACAATACTTTATCTATTTGATAGACTATAATAAAATTAATCAACCTGATTATGAACCTGAAATGATTTCAGATCCCTTTGAATCTATATTTAATAATTCATCCGATTGGTTGTTGAATGTGTCTTCATATGAAGTAATCAAAATATAATTAAAGTTGCTTTAAATAGAGTTAATTCATATTCAAAAGATAACAACTCTCTTCTGGCGTAGGTTTGTAACCTGCGAAAAATAAATCAAAATAAGATGAATAACCTAATCACCCATTGCAGATACTACAAAGGAGAAGAAGTATGTCCCCAAATCATAATTGATAATGACTGTTGGAGTAATTGGAATTACGAAAAGATATGGGTTGAAAGAGAAGATTTAAGAGATGAAAAATCGGACAGGACAGAACAATACATTGAGCATGGTTTGAAAGATTTTAATGCAGACGATGGTACTCCACTAACTTTGAAAGCTTTATTATACAACAGACATTCACATTGGTGTGGAGGCTATGGAACTGAAAATGATGTAGCAAGTTTTAAAGATTGGTATCTTAGCTCGTATTTAACGAATAATATTTAATTTTTCTATGTTCACTATATCTATCTGATTGCAAAAGGCAGTACATATCTATGTTCTGTCCTTTAAAAGCCACTCCCGAGTGGCTTTTTTTGTATCCATAAATTCAAACTTATGGAATACAACCACTTCAGCTATGCAGAAATGCTTGCAAATAAGCATAAAGCATTAAACCCAACCGACTTTTTTACTTGTTCCGAAAGTGATAATCTGCAAT
>CAZTDH010000026.1:0-19780 GCA_964612615.1 uncultured Paludibacter sp.
TTACGCTTCAAAATTATCACTAATCTTATTTACCGGAACGGTTTAGTTCAACCAAAGAATATGCCGAACAGTATGCCGAAACCGAAAAGTTTGATGCTAAACGCAGCGGGATTGACGCCGTATTTACAAAAGATCGTGGATTGCTAAAAATACTATTCAAAGGAAATGTGCATGCGCAGTCCATTCTGAAACTCGACGAGGCCAAACCAAAAGCTTTTGGTGCGTGGCAGGATATGGTAACTAATTTTTATGCTCAGTTGGAAGCAGCACCCGAGTTGCTTGCCAAGGTCGCTGCAGTAGGACTAACGGTGGAAGCAGTGACAGCTCAAAAACAGGCTATGACCGACTTGCAGGCACTTAAAGAAAGTCAGCGAAAAGAAACTGCCGAAGCACAGGCAGCTACCGATGCACGCGATCGTGCTTTCGACGAACTTTACCCGCTATATTCGGAGTATATCCAATATGCCAAAGTATTGCTGGCCGACAGACAGGCCATCGAAGCCATAGGCATAAAGGTCAAAGCAAAGTAAACAAATTCATTTCCCCCTGCCGGTATGGAGAGAAGCGGCAGAGGGGAATTGAATAAGTTTCGCGATTTCCAATGTTGGGTTTCTCGATTTCCAATGTTGGGTTTCGCGATTTCCAATCGCGGCATAAAAAGAAGACGGTTACAACCCGCCAAACCCACAACAGCCTTAAACAAGGGTTTTGCGATTTTTAATAGGGTTTCGCGATTTCCAATTGCGGCATAAAAAGAGGGCGGTTACAACCCGCCAAACCCGAACCCGCCAAACCACCACAAAATAATTCAAACTATGGAAAAAAAAGAATCGTACCGGCACATGTTACCCCATTTTCAACAATTGGGACAAGCCTATTTTCTTACATGGTCGTTGATTGATGCCTTACCACCCAAAGCAATGGATGTATATAGTCGACAATTAAAACAAATCAAAATCAATATTGACATTGCCAAAAAGAAAAACAGCAATGAAGCTGTATTAGCAGCATTACAGATGGAATATGTCACATTCCGTCGAAAATACATGAAAGCATACGATGATTTATTGGAGCTTCAAACTAAATTCATTGTTGATTTATCGAAAAAAGAAAATCTGCAAATTGTTCTTGAGTCACTTCATTTTTGGGAAGGCAAACGTCTTGAAAACTATGCCATTTGTGTAATGAAAAATCATGTACACTGGGTTTTCAGACTATATGAAAAGACTGAACTAGATACAGCTGTTTATTTGCAGGATATTCTTCAATCTGTAAAACGATATTCTTCCAATAAAATCAATAAACTCGAAGGATTGAAAGGAGCTTTGTGGCAAAAAGAAAGTTTTGATACCACAATCCGTGATGACAAACATTTAATTCGGGCAGTAGAATATGCCATTAACAATCCTGTCAAAGCTGGATTGGTAAATGAATGGAGTAAATGGGAAGGAACTTATCTAGCTTCCGGATTTTTCTAAGATTTCCAGTTTCGCGTTTCGGGTTTCGGGTTTCGGGTTTCGCGATTTTCAATCGCGGTCATTAAAACCGCGATTGAAAATCGCGAAACCCAACAAACCGCCAAACCCGCCAACCTAATTCTTCACTTCCGATTCACCAGCCAAATCCCCACCAGCACCACCACCGCACCGCCAATTTCATGAATAGTAAGCATTTCGCCCAGAATAAATACCGAGAAAATGGCGGTAAATACTGTTTGGCTGAGCATACTTGCCGAAGCCACAGTAGGTCGGATATGTCCGAGCGCCTGATTAATGGCAAGCCACCCAAAAACCTGTGGAATAACGCCCAGCGTACCTAATGCTATCCAGGTTTTGGTGGAAAAACCCCAGAGTGGAGTGGAGGTGATGAGGCAAATCAACCCAAGCACAACTGTACTTGTAATCATAGAAATGGTGGTAAACGAAAAAGTGTCGAGTGAGTTGCGCCCTTTACGCACGGTAATCAGGTATGCACCGTAAAACATGCTGGCAAAAATAGCCAATGCGTTTCCTAAGTTTAGCCTGGCTTGCATAATCTCATTCAGACCAACAATAATAGTCACTCCAAAAATAGCGATAGCCGTACCTATCCAGAAAATGCGTGTCGGCTTCTCCTTCATAAAAAGCAATGCTCCAATCCCCACCCACACCGGAGCAAGATTAGCCAATAGGGTAGAAATACTGGCTTTCGAAAGCATGATGGACGTGTTCCAAAGCGCAATGTCGCAGGCAAAAAGTACTCCGCAAATAATCGCAATCCGTATTCCTTTCGGGTCGGTAATTGGTTTGCGAAAAAAAAGCCAAACAGGAATAATACCTACCGTTCCAAAAAACAAACGGTAAAAACCAGACCCAAATCCACTAATGTCGGCCAGTTTCACCAATATAGCCGACCACGAGATGCACAACACCCCAAACAGCAACAGCAAATAATGAACCCATGGATGGTCTTTCATATAAAATTTCGGCCCCCTAAATCCCCCAAGGGGGACTTTCAGTAAGCAATTATCAAGTTTATTTAAATAATCAATACTAATATTAAGTCCCCCAAGGGGGATTTAGGGGGCTATTGCCTTAATCATGCGGTCGTTGCCGGAAATATCTTTACGTAGTTCAATATCAGTAAAACCTGATTCAACAAGTAAATCCATTGTTGCTTTTCCATACTGACGATTAATCTCAAAATATAGTTTTCCCCCGGTTTTGAGATGCTTTTTTGCAAAAAGCGCTATTTGACGATAGAAAAGCAACGGATCATTATCCGGCACAAACAATGCCAGATGAGGTTCGTTTTCTAAAACATTAGGTAGTATTTCAGCCTTCTCGTTTTCCAGCACGTATGGCGGATTGCTGACGATAATATCCCATTTCATGTTGAAATCAGGCGTATTCAGAATATCAACCTTTTCAAAATTTACCTCAAGATTGTTGCGGTAAGCATTACTTTGCGCAGTTACAAGTGCTTCGTCCGAAATATCAAAAGCATCAACCACCGATTTCGGAAATTTATGCTTCAGACTAATGGAAATACAGCCGCTTCCGGTGCCAATGTCAAGGATGTTTAGAGAAGCGCTTCGGTCATTTTCAGTTTGTATCCAATCTACCAGTTCTTCGGTTTCGGGACGCGGAATTAAAACTGATTCGTCGACGTTAAAAGTGAGTCCATAAAACTCCATTTCGCCCAAAATATATTGAATCGGAACAAATTTTTTGAGTTTTTTGATAAAACTTTCAATTTCTTGATGTTGTTCAACAGAAAAATGTGTATTTTTGTTAACGATAATTTCAGTACGAGAAAAACCGGTCACTTTTTCAATCATCAATTGACTGAAACTACGGATTTCGGTTTCAGGATAAAGTCCTTCGAGCTCCGATTTAATTCGTTTTATGGCGGTTTGCATAGGTGCAAAGATACAAAAAGCCCCCTTAATCCCCAAAAAGGGGAACAACAATAGAATATGACAAATTTACAAGAACATACTAATTCTACTATGCCCCCTTCAGGGGGTTGGAGGCAGTTCTATATGCAACGCTGCCTTCAACTTGCTCAAAACGGCGTGGGATATGTTGCACCAAATCCGATGGTTGGTGCGGTGGTGGTTCATAACTACAAAATAATCGGTGAAGGATTTCATAAGCGTTATGGCGATGCACATGCAGAGCCGAATGCCATAAACTCAGTTAAGGATAAAAGTTTGCTACCGGAATCAACTTTGTATGTGAATCTTGAGCCTTGTTCCCATTACGGAAAAACACCTCCCTGTGCAGATTTCATTATTGAACATAAAATTTCACGGGTTGTAATTGGAACGCTTGATCCAAACCCTAAGGTTTCGGGTAGGGGAGTGGAACTAATGAGAAATGCCGGCATTGAAGTAGTTGTCGGAGTAATGGAAAAAGAATGTCGGGAATTGAATAAACGCTTTTTTATTTTTCAGGAACAAAAACGACCTTATGTTTTGCTTAAATGGGCACAAACTAACGATGGATTTATTGATAAAAAGCGAACTCATCACACTGAACAACCTTTGTTGATTTCTAATGCAATTACCAAACAACTGACACATAAAATGCGGGCGGAGAATCAGTCAATTCTTGTTGGAGCAAATACAATTTTGCTTGATAATCCTTCATTGACGGTTCGTAAGTGGTCCGGGAAATCACCAATCCGAATCGCTATTGACCGTCAGGGACGAATACCTTTCGATTTTAATTTGTTTGATGGTAGCATTCCAACCATAGTTTTTACTGAGAAATTCCGTGAGAATCAGCATAATCTGGAATTTATCAAAATCATTTTTGATGAACATGTTTTGAAAAACATTCTGAAAATAGTTTTTGAACGTAATATAGATTCCATCTTGGTAGAAGGTGGTGCTAGCATTCTCACAAGTTTTATTGAAGCCGGATTATGGGATGAAGCCAATATTGAAGTATCTCAGATTCGGATTGGTGATGGGGTTAAAGCTCCATTATTAAATAAACTACCTATTTCGGAAAGTGTTTTTGAAGGTCACCAATGGATGTTATTTGAAAACATATAAACGAATCTTAATTTAGATGAAACACGTTTTTACAACACTTATTATTCTGCTTTATCTCTACACTTTAGTGTCGATTATCACTGTATTGTTGTTGGAGAACCGAAACCCTGTAAAGTCAATTTCGTGGGTATTGGTTCTATTGTTTTTGCCTGTATTGGGTATGTGGTTTTATTTGCTTTTCGGACAAGACTATCGGAAAAAGAAAATTATTTCTGAAAAGAGTATCCATCGTATCCATGATCTTCCAATTGTACCATTTGATATAGACAAATTGGATTCTATGTCATTAGAAAAAAGCCAACTCAATCTGATTAAACTATTACATTGTAACGGAGATTCGGTCTGCTATGCACATAATAAAATTGATATATTTACCAATGGAGAAAGTACTTTTAAAGCTCTCTTTGACGCTATAAAACATGCCAAAGATCATATTCATATTCAGTTCTTTATTTTTGATGACGATGAAATTTCAAATAAACTACGTGAATTACTGATACTTAAAGCAAAAGAAGGTGTTCGAGTACGGATGATTTATGATTATTGGGGAAGTTTTAATTTGTCAAAAAAATACATTAAATCGTTAGAAGATGCAGGCGTTTTTATTATGCCATTTCTTCCTTTCAGATGGCAGATTTCGCGTACTAATAAAATAAATTACAGAAACCATCGAAAAGTGGTTGTGGTTGATGGAATTATAGGATTTATTGGCGGTTTGAATATAGCTGACCGTTATAGGTATGGAAATAAACTAGGAAACTGGCGTGATACATTTGTTATGATGGAAGGCGCAGCAGTTCAGGGACTTCAACAATTATTCATGGTAGACTGGTTTTTTGTTGATCGGAAACTTATTGAAGGTGAAGAGTATTTTCCCTGTCCTAAGCAATTTGAACATAATCTGGTACAAATAGTGAGCAGTGGTCCTGATTCTGATTGGCCTGCAATCTTACATGGAATAACATCTGCAATTATGTCGGCATCAAAATATATTTACATTCAATCGCCTTATTTTATGCCTACTGATGAGATTTCTGCTTGTATTCATATTGCAGCCTTGAGTGGGCTTGACGTAAGGCTGATGATTCCAGTGAAATCAGATTCCCATTTTTCAGATGCTAGTACAGCTAGTTATCTGGAAAAAGCATTGGACTCTGGAGTTCGTGTGTTCAGGTATCAAAATGGATTTTTACATAGTAAAGCCATTGTAATAGATGATTTTATTTCAATTGTTGGTTCAAGTAATATGGATGAACGGAGTTTTGGTCAGAATTTTGAGGCTAATGCTTTTATCTATGATAATACAACGTCAGAAAAACTGAAAAATATTTTTCTAAAAGATATCGAAAATTGCGAAGAGCTAACACTTAAAATATGGTCAAACAGAAATAGAAGACAAAAACTAAGAGAATCCTTTGCACGACTATTTAGCCCCTTACTGTAATAATTGATAGAAAATAGGGTTATAGAATTTCTTCAAAATAATTTTTTTGATTACTTTTGTGACTCCAAAATAAAACCGCGGGATGTAGCTCAGCCCGGTTTAGAGTACTGGTCTGGGGGACCGGTGGTCGCAAGTTCGAATCTTGTCATCCCGACTGCTGAAAATGAAAGACTTACATGAGAGTGTAAGTCTTTTTTATTTTCAAACATTACACAAACGTTACACAAAATGCCTAATTTATTACACAAAAAGATAAAAGAATATATGGAACAGACACGTTTGCATTTTTTACAATAAAAAATTATACCAAATGAATTTATAAAATAGATTGTGGAATGGAGCGACTAAACCACCTATTCCGTGTGGAAGCCGACAAAAAGACCGTGCAAGCCCAGAGGTACGAGGGGCGGGGATTTTTTGGGGCTGGGGATTTGCCGGGCGGAGCTGCCCGTAATGAACTTTCAGGTAAAACCTGACCTTTGGTTCTTATAGCTTTGTATTGGCACAATTTACAAAAGTACCCCGTCACGAGCAATTGATACTAAATAAATAGGTCTTCTAAATCAATTAATTCATAAACATAGAGCTCTTCCTGAAATTTTCTATACCCGATACTTATTTCAATGAATTATCTTTTAATCCAGTTATCAAAGCAATTTTTGCTTTGTAATTCTTTTGTTTCATTTTAACAAACGCAGCTTTATCGCTTTTCATAATTTCAATTTCAGGACTTTCTTTCATTATTTTATTGTGTTCTCTCAGATTTTCATCACTCCAAACAGACAGTTCCACAATAATAGGTGTTAAGGCTAAGCCCTTTTCTGTCAACAAGTATAGATTTGTTTTTTTATTATCTGGAAGCTGAGATTTAGTTATAATCCCCACTTCTTCCAAATATTTTAGCTTAGAAGCAAGAATATTGGTTGCAATCGCTTCATCACTTTCTGTGAATTCTTTGAACGTCTTTTTGTCTTGTATCAGCATCAGTTTGATTATGACCAATATCCATTTGTCTCCTAAAATATCAAGGGCTGAAGTGATAGGACATTCGCTTCGAAATTTATATTCCATATTAAATTTATATTAATATTACTTGCAAAATGCAATTTATTTTATTTTTATTACTTGCATTTCAAAAGTAATTATTATCTTTGCTTGCAAAACAAAAGTAATAATTTCTAGCTTAAAAAAAAATGGAAAATCAAGAAAAAAACACAGAAAATGTTAATGTGGCAAAACCAGCCTACATTATGGTTCAAATGAAGGTTGAAAGCCTTGAAGAACTAAATCAACGTTATGCACAATTTGCCATCCCAATTTTAATTAAACATGGTGGGCAAATGATTGCAGGCACTCCTGCGCCAAACGTAAAAGAAGGAGATTGGAATGGAAATTGGGCTGCCGTGCTTCAATTTCCAAGTATGGAAGCAGCCGAAGGCTGGTACCACTCAGAGGAGTATGAACCCTATAAAAACCTTCGCATTAATGAACTACAATCTGAAGAAGGTAGAGTGGTAATTATACCAGGAATGTAATTTGTAGTTTTCGCAACGATAATCCAAACTTAGTCAATTTCTAAGTTTGGATTATTATTTAAAAATTTAATCAGACACATAAAAATGAAAAAAGTATTAGTAACCGGAATTTCGGGGTTTGTAGGACAGCATTGCGCTTCCCAATTATTAAAAAAAGGCTATGCCGTAAGAGGTTCGGTTAGGAGTTTATCTAAAACCGATGAAGTGGTAAAAGGGATTACCAAAGAAATTGACCCCAAAGGAAACTTAGAATTTTGCGAATTAAACCTGATGAAAGATGCAGGTTGGGATAAGGCAATGGAAGGATGTGATTATGTATTGCACGTTGCGTCACCTTTTGTGGTGAAAGTTCCAAAAGACGAAAATGAATTAATCAAACCTGCAGTTGAAGGAACATTAAGAGCGTTGAAAGCTGCTAAAAAAGCAGGTGTTAAGCGATTAGTGCTTACCTCATCAACAGTCGCTATGCACGGTGGGCAATCTGGTTTAATAAAAATCAATCAAGACAGTTGGACTAATTTAAATGAGAAAAGCGTAACTGCCTATGTCAAAAGTAAAACACTAGCCGAAAAAAGCGCCTGGGAATTTATAAAAAATCAAACGGGAGATTCAAAATTAGAATTAGTTGTTGTTAATCCAGGACCGATCTATGGTCCAACGCTGACAGGCAATTTAGCTGCTGAAGCAATGGATTTTTTCAAAAAATTAATTACAGGACAAGTGCCCATGTTGCCCAACGCTTATTCAGTAATGTCTGATGTAAGAGATGTAGCTGCTATTCATGTGGCTGCGTTAGAAAATGAAAATGCTAACGGCAAGCGATTCATTGTTACCACAGAAAAACCTCATGCTATCCAGGAAATTGCAAAAATTTTGAAATCAAATGGATATGATAAAGTTAGCACCAGACTGGCACCTACTTTTTTATTGAAATTTATGGCAAAATTTAATGACGAAATGAAGGGAATGCTACCATTTATAGGAAACACCATTGAAGCTGATGTAAGTTCTACGATGAAGACATTTAACTGGAAACCTATTCCCTTTGAAAAAACCGTTCTTGACACGGCTAAGTCGGTAGAGAAAGAGATTAAGAACTAAATTCAAGAACTTTGTTATATTTTCTTTAATTTGATTCTTTGAATAAAAACCAAAATGCCAACCGCTAACAGCGGTTTGGCGTAATGGCGTTGATTGCATCGGCCTTTTAAATTTTCAGCATAGTTGAAAATTTCTTTTTTTGTATATTGATATACTTTATGTAGTTTTGCATGATGTTGCTGTTGAATTTACTTTGCGCCTTGTTATAAAAATATTAAATCAAAATGAGTGAATTATAAAAGACTCATTCATTACTAAGCAATATACTAAGTATTTAATTCTAATACACCCTATTTCAAATGATATCAATAACCTATAATATCAAGTTGATAATAAGAATATTTTTTATTTTTTTATTTTTATCATTCTCAAATGTGTTATTTTCGCAGGAAGATTTTTCGGCTGTTTTATTAAGGTTGGACAGTACTATCTCAAAATCTAACTTGTATACACAAGAGAGGGAAAGACGCATCGAAAGTTACAAAAAGAAATTACGACATATTAAACCTTTCTCAACAACCGAATATGAAACAAACTCACTGTTATACAAAGAATACCAACCTTATATTTGTGATTCTGCAATACTTTATCAAAACAAGAACATTGAAATTGCATTGCACCTTCATGATAAAAATAAGGAATATGAAAGTAAACTAGAGATGGCATATTTAATGGGATCAGTCGGATCATATAAAGAAGCAGTTGATTTATTAGAGGACATTGATTATTCAAGACTATCAAATCAAAGACTAATTAACTATTACAACACTTATCTACGAGTATATGGTGAACTTGCAAGTTATACTCAGGACAAGAGAGAATCTAAGGTTTATTGGAAAGTTTTTGATGCCAAATTAATCTCATTAAAGGCTACAATAACTCCTGATAACCCTTTATATTTACAATTAAAAGAAGATAGTGCACGAAATGCTTATAAATTTGATGTAGCCTTGAAATTGAATGATATTTCGCTATCAAACACTACTTCAGGGACACCCGATTATGCTTTAGTGACTTTTCGTCGTTCTCAGTTATATCAGTGGCAAGGCAATAAGGAAAAGCAAAAATACTATCTTGCACTTTCTGCCATTTCAGACATTCAGTCAGCTATCAAAGATCAGGCATCGTTAATGATGCTTGCCCAAATACTGTATGAAGAAGGTGATATCGGTAATGCTTATAATTATATTCGTTTCTCATGGGACGCAACAATGTTTTACAATGCAAAATTAAGAAATTTGCAAAGCTCTTCAATATTTTCACTGATAGATAAAACCTATAAGGCTAAAATTGAGAATCAAAAAACCAAATTGCAAAATTATCTAATCCTGACTAGTTCTTTGTTGCTTTTGCTTGTTTTCACTTTATTTATTATTTACAGGCAAATAAAACGCTTGTCTATTGCCAAAAAAAATCTACAACTTGCAAATGACCAACTTAATCATTTGAATGCAGAACTAATAAAACTGAATGACGATCTGACTACAGTAAATCATATTTTAAACTTAACGAACAATGAGTTGTCCGAATCAAATACTATTAAGGAGGCATATATCGGTAGGTTTATTGAACTTTGTTCCACATATATCAATAAAATTGATAATTTCCGTAAAAAAGTACATAATAAAATAAAAGATGGAAATATAAACGATGCCAAGCTAATGACACAATCTCAAGACATCGTAGATGAAGAATTTGATGAGTTATATCAAAATTTCGATAACACCTTTTTACAGTTATTCCCGAATTTTGTTGAGAAAGTAAATGAATTATTAAATGAGAATGATAGGTTTGTTCTGAAAAAAGATGAACCCCTTAATCCTGAACTTAGAATAATAGCTCTTATTCGCTTGGGTATAAGCGATGGAATTAAAATTTCACAATTTTTGCGTTATTCATTAACTACTGTATATAATTACCGCACTAAAACAAAAAACAGAACTTACCTACAGAAAGAAGAATTTGACAATAGGATATCACATATCCATTAACATTACAGTTTTCCGCTGAACGAAGTCATGCTTTTTTAAAAATATTTATTTCACAAATTTACTAATATTTATATCTCAAAGAATACTATACTTTCCACTAATATTGTTGTTTATATTATTTTCTAGTGCTGAATTGCTACCAGATAATATTTAATGCTGCAATGAATTACTTGTCTCAACCCGAGATTATTATTAATGGCAGATTTGATCAAAGAATTTGCCGTCCCCCTTTTTTTACAGGTATACCATTTTTGTAACAAATCTTAATTTCCCTACTCCATATATCGAAACCATTTTTTAAATGAAATGTGATAATAATGCAATATGAATATATTCAACAAAGAAAATTAAATTAATTTACTGGAGAAATCGATATAAAATTCAGTCTTTTCAACTAAATCAACTACTATACATACTACTTTTTATTTTTATGACATGAATGTAAGTGTCACAATATAAGTGTTATGTATGCTTAGGTGGTTGTGCTTTACATACTTTCTAATTATATAAGGAATCATCATTGTCTTAATAGTATATTTTTGTTATGTCAAAATCACACTATTCCAAATCTGATACTTATTAAGCCCTGTCTATGATGCAATTACATTACTTTAAATCACTTCTGTTCACTCTCGTGCTTGTCTTCTCTTTCTCATTTCGGTCAACTGCTCAGTCACCTCTCGATCAACGCATAAATCAATTGGTGTATGCAATGACTACTCAAGAAAAAATCAATCAACTCATTAACAGTAGTTTTGGTGGTACTCCCTCGAATAACCGGTTAGGGATTCCGGGGCTCACTATGGATGATGGTCCTCATGGTGTAAGGTTTGCTGCAAACAGGAATGGAAGAACTGCTACTGCTTTTCCGACCGGAATTGCTATGGCGGCAACATGGGACAAGGGAGTTTCATTGAGTGTTGGACAGGCAATGGGTGTCGAATTTTGGGCATTTAACCGGAACCAACAATTAGGTCCGTGCATCGATATTTGTCGCGACCCGCGTGGTGGCCGTTCATCTGAAAGTGGTGGTGAAGATTCTTATCTTGCCGGACAGGTTGGCAAATTCGAAGCCATCGGAATTCAACAAAGTCCGGTAATTGCAACAGCAAAACACTTTATGGGAGAAAGTATGCAATCCGATCGTCACAATATGGATGTTATCGCAACTGATCGTTGGCTGATGGATTTTTCAGGTTATAATTTCCGGACCTTGGTGCAGGATGTAGGTGTGATGTGTGTGATGGGATCGTATAACAAGATAAATGGCGATAAAGGATGTGAAAGTTATGCCTCACTTACCACACGATTGAGAGATCGTTGGGGATTTCCTTTTTATGTGGTTTCTGACTGGGGTGCAGTTTGGGATTCGCAAAAGGCATTAAAAGCGGGTACTGAGATCTGTATGGGTTCCGATAATTATGCGAATAATCTTCCAGGATTGGTCACTAATGGGCAGGTTTCCGAAGATGATTTGGACAAAGCCGTTAAACGGGTTTTGAAAACAAAAATATTGGCAGGTATGCTTGATTATTTTCCGGTGGGTAATGCAACCGATGCTAAAACAGCGGAAATCAATGCAACGAACAAACTAGCAGCTCAAAAATCGGTAATTCTCCTTAAAAATGAGAACTCTACTTCGGGAATTCCTATCTTGCCGCTTAAAAAAACTGGGATGAAAATCGCGCTTATCGGACCGAATGCAGCGGCTGAAAACCTTAATTGTTATGGAAGCAGCGAAACATTTCCACCTTATGCCATAAGTGTAAAAAGTGGCATTGAGGCCAAAGTAGGGGCTGCCAATGTAACTTATGTAATAGGATGTGATATTAATTCGGACTCAAAAACAGGATTCACTTCTGCACTTACTGCGGCTGCAAATTCGGATGTAGTAATTTTTGCTGGTGGACTTGATGCAACTCAGGAAGGTGAAGGTTACGGTACAGGTACTGATCGGAAATCAGGTTCCATTGACTTGCCAGGGCTACAAATAAAGTTGATTCAGCAACTTGCCTCAGTGAACCCAAATTTAGTGGTTGTAATTCAGAGTGGTGGTGTGTGTAGTCTTAATCCCTGTATTTCAACTATCAAAGGTCTGGTATATTCTTTTTATGCGGCTCAGGAAGCAGGTAATGCTATCGCGGATGTACTTTTTGGCGATTACAATCCGGCCGGTCGTATGCCGGTTACCATGCCAAAACAGGTTAGTGATTTTCCGGCATGGTCAGAAGACAGCTTCCGTCATTTTACCGATAATCTCGATGGGGGTTATCGCTGGTTCGACGAACACAATCTTACTCCTGAATTTGTTTTCGGATTCGGATTGAGTTACACTAAATTTCAATATAGTAACATGAAAGTCACCGATGCAACTGTATCGGGGCAACCAATTGATGTTTCAGTAGAAATAAAAAATACAGGAGCTGTGGCAGGTGAAGAAGTTGCTCAACTTTATCTAAGTTGTCCTTCCGCTCCCGAACTTTGGATGCCAAAAAAGGAACTTCGGGGTTTTGAACGTGTAGCGCTTCAACCGGGCGAAACCAAAACGGTAATTTTCCATTTATGTGCTGATGATTTTTATTTCTGGAACGGTACTCAATATCAAGCTCAGTCGGGTAATTTCACTATCCGGGTAGGAGGCTCATCTGATAATTTACCTTTAAGCAAGAATATTTTACTTGTCGATGGTGAACAAAAACCAGATTTGAAAATTACACAAATTTATACTATGCCCCGTTATCCGTTAGTGGGACAAGAGGTTAGTTTTTATGCATTGGTAAAAAATCAGGGAAACACGATGAACAACTCAAATTCACCATTTACAATTGATTTTACTATTGATGGCGTTAAGGTTGCTTCCTCGGCGAATGTAACATCCGAAATTGCTCCCGGTCAGGTACGGCTTATCAATTCTACAGGAATATGGAATCCGGATCAGATTAAAAAGAGTTTACTTTCTGGTGATCTTGCATTCATTGCAGGTACTTCTGCAGAATGGGATGCAACGAACAACACTTTTTCACGTGATTTTGAAGTCTTTGATCCTCAGGTTGATCCGAAAATAAATAATTTGGCTTATCAAAAACCAGTAACCACTTCTTCTGATTACGGAACAAATGTAGCGTCTAATCTAGTGGATGGAGATTTAACTTCACGTTGGGAATCAGCCCGAACTGAAAATGAGAGTGTTATAATTGATTTGCAGGCAAATGCCGAACTTAAGAAATTTACAATATATTGGGAAGGTGCATTTGCCAAATCGTATAAAATAGAAAGCTCACTCAACAAAACCGAATGGACAACGCTCGAAAACATAACTGCCGGTGCGGGTGGCACTGAATCATATTCTGTCAACAATGTTCATGGTAGATATATTAGGATTTCATGTTTCGAAAGGACTTCAATCAACGGTGTCAAATATGGATTTTCCATTTTTGAAGTTGTTGTGAACGGAAATATTTTACAGTCATTTCCTGATGTTAAAATTGCTGCTGCAGAATCACAGCTTTACCTGCCTTATGCTAAAACAATTCTTGATGGAACTTTGTCAGGCGGCGCTATTAACAAACAAAAACTGGATTATTTTTGGACACAGGTTTCTGGTCCGGCCGGAGCAGTCATAAAAGATCCTGCTTCTGCGCTGACGATTGTAAAATTTATATCGGAAGGAACCTACGTTTTTCGTTTAACAGGCACAAATAATAGCGGGTCGAACTCAGCGGATATAACTATTAGTGTTCAATCTCCCAGAACCGATTCCAATCTAGCTTTGATGAAACCGACAATCTGTTCGGGTTTTGAATCGGGAACATATAGTGCGTCGATGGCAGTAGACGGTAATGTAGCTACACGCTGGGCATCCGCATGGCTTGATGGTCAGTGGTGGCAAGTCGATTTACAGCATCAGGTACGGCCCGGAGCTATACAAATAATCTGGGAAACTGCCTACGCATCAAATTTCAATATTCAGATTTCTCCAGATGGTAAATCATGGCAAAATTATTATTCGAATACCGCTTTTAACGGTGGAACAATTACGATTGAAAATTTGAATTCATTGTCTGGAAGGTATTTAAAAGTTAATTGTGTAAAGAGGGCAACAGATTATGGTTCTTCTTTTTATTCGTTTAGTTTGAATGGAAATTTTGTAAATTCAACCAATCTGGTACCTCATGCCGATGCAGGTAGTACTGGTAATTTTTCCGGTTTAGGTTCTCTCAATGGAAATGTAAGCAGCGATGCAGATAATGATCAGTTTGTTTACTATTGGGATCAGCTGGCAGGTCCATCAACTGCTGTAATCGTTAATCCTAGTGCAGCTGTAACAACAGTTTCGGAACTTAAACAAGGAGATTATTATTTCAAATTAAGTGTAGACGATGGAAAAGATATCGATTTTGATGTGGTGAAAATTGTTTCTGAACTAAATACAGAATTACTAAATCCGGCTTCAAATAAAAATATTAGTATTTATCCCAATCCGGTTGGAAATATGATCCTAATTTCAAATCCAAATAATATACCATTTGACAGAATTGATATTTATGATTTAACAGGTAAATTGATTAAAACTTTTATAGGATTAATCAGAAAAGTTATCATTAATGACATTTCCGCTGGAATGTATGTATTAAAAATCTCGTCAGATAAAAATTCTATTGCAAATTTCTTGCTTTTAAAGAATTCTAAGGTAGATTAATTTTAGAAGTTATTTATTCAAAACATACTTTTTTCTTTTTAAATTAAGATGTATAAACAGATTGTATTGATATAGGATGTGTGAACCTTAGATATTAATACAGGTAAAATATGTCGAATATGGTTGAAGTTTGAGCGATTTTGTAGAAAATGTGAATAACTTATTAAATGAGATGATAGATTCGTTCTGAAAAAGATGAATCCCTTAACCCTAAACTCAGAATAATAGCTCTTATTCGCTTGGGTATAAGCGATGGAAATAAAATTTCACATTTTTTTGCGTTATTCTTTAACTACTGTATACAATTATCGCACTAAAACAAAAAACAGAACTTACCTACAGAAAGAAGAATTTGACAATAAAATTTCTCAAATTCGTTGATAACCAGATTTTTTTGAATCCAATTTCAGATAGTGTTCGAAAACCTTTTTTCCATCGTTTAAATATTATTGGATTATTTGACCAACAAGTTTGGCTTAACAACTTTTCATCTACTACTAATAATAGTTCTATCCCTCTACAATTTTGCTTATAACGAAGATTGTTTTTTTTCCACAAGAAACATGATAAAATATTTATTGGAATGAGAATGACCATCAGAAATGAAATTTATTTGTAGTAAAAATCATAAAAAATCATTTTTTTCAACTCAATAAACTACTATATATACTACTTTAAAATTTGCCTAAAATGTTTTATGTATTTTGTATTCAATGTGTTATGCTATTCTAAAGGTTAATCTCACATACTTTTTAAAATCACGATAAATTTTTAGTGTATTATATAGTGTATTTTTGTTTCGTCAAAAATCAAACTGTTTTCAAATTAAATATATCATGAAGAAATTTCTTTTATTTTCTTTTGTCTTCCTTTTTTCTTTTCTACTTCAAGCGCAAAATGGATACATACATACATCCGGCAAGCAAATCGTTGATAAAAATGGTGCAAATCTAATTCTAAAAGGACTGGGCACAGGAAATTGGATGCTTCAGGAAGGATACATGATGCAAACTTCAGGTACAGCAGACACTCAATGGGAATTTAAAAAGAAACTAACTGATATTATAGGGGTTGATAAAACAAACCAGTTTTACACTAAATGGCTCGATAATCATTTTAGAAAAATAGATGTTGACTCTATGGCACGGTGGGGTTTCAATTGTATTCGCCCAGCTTTGCATTATAAAGTTTTTACTTTGCCCATTGAAGAAGAGCCTGTTCAGGGAGTAAATACATGGCTCGAGAGTGGATTTGTGCGACTAGACAGTTTAATGGCCTGGTGTGCTACAAACAAAATGTATGTAATGCTCGATATGCACGGTGCTCCGGGTGCTCAGGGTAAAGATGCAGGAATCTCTGATTATGACTCTTCAAAACTATCACTATGGGAAAGCGAAGCTAACAAATCAAAATTTGTGGCGCTTTGGCGAAAAATTGCCGAGAGATACGCTACGAATAAATGGATTGCCGGCTACGACCTTTTAAACGAAACAAACTGGAGTTTCCCTGAAGGTAATAATTCTCAGGTACGGTCATTGTATGGACGTGTAACTACCGCTATTCGCGAGGTTGATCCTAATCACATGATTGTGATTGAAGGTAACGGTTTTGCAAATGATTATTCAGGGTTAACTCCAACCTGGGATACAAACATGGCATACAGTTTCCATAAATACTGGAATAACAACGACGCCAGTTCTATTCAATGGATAATTGATCTACGTAATAATAACAATTGCCCGGTGTGGTTAGGAGAATCGGGTGAAAACTCAAACCGTTGGTTTACGGATTGTATTGTTTTGATGGAGAAAAACAATATTGGTTGGTCTTTCTGGCCAGAAAAGAAATCGGGCATAAATAATATTCTAAAAGCAACCACTAACAGTGATTATACCAACCTTATAAATTATTGGAAGGGAAATGCAACAAAGCCTACCGTTGATAATGCATTTCAGGCAGTAATGACTTTTGCCGATAATCATAAACTGGAAAACTGCGTTATACAGCACGACGTTATCGATGCCATGATTCGTCAACCTCAGACCACAGAAACACTTCCATACAAAACAAATACGACTTCAAGCACTATCTATGCAGTTGATTATGATTATGGTCGTGCAGGCTATGCCTATAATGATAGTCTTGATGCAACCTATCATCTTAGCAATGGTAATTATACTGCATGGGATAATGGTTGGCTATATCGAAACGATGGGGTTGATATCGGAAGCTGTAATGATGCTATCAACAATGGATATCATGTGGGTTGGGTTGAAAATGGTGATTGGACTCAATATACCATCCAATCGGCGGAAAAATTGACATATAATATATTACTGCGTTATGCCAGTCAATCCAGATCGGCAAAAGTTTATGTAGAAGTGAATGGGAAAAGAGCCTCAAAAAGTGTTACTTTAACTCCTTCAGGTGGTTGGTCAACATGGCGAACAAGTGCAATTTCAAATGTTATAATCCCCGCGGGGAATGTGAAAGTAAAAATCGTTTTCGAAAAAGGAGGTGTAAACTTCAATTACTTTCAACTTCGTAATCCAAAAACAGTTGAAAGTACTGCATTTGAAATGTTGAGTGCCGAAACCGCAAACTGGGCAAATACGGTTACATTAAAAATGAATAAACCCGTTTATTCGCTAGTGGGTAATCCTTTCGTTATTTCAATTGATGGAAAAACTGCTACAATACTTGCAACTGATATTTCATTAACAGACAGCACAAGAATTGACATTAAAATTGCAGAACCTATACTCAACACAAGCATTTTGAAGATAGATTATACGACCTCTGCTTGTACAAGTGGTACTCAAACATTAAGTACTTTTCAAAATGCAGAAGTGTCAAATCTTACAATAGTAAATCAAATGATTCCCGGAAAAATAGAGGCCGAAGATTATACAATTAATAACGGATTTACATTCGAAACTTGTACCGATACGGGTGCTGGTAAAAATACTTCATATGCCGCTGCTGATAAGTATTTGGATTATTATGTATGGGTACAAAATAGTGGAGATTATAAAATGGATTTTCGTATTTCTGTAAATACAACTTCTGCACAAATAGCAGTTTTAAAGGATCAAAACGGAAGTATGGTTCCTGTCAAAACAGTATCCTTTACTCAGACAGGTGGTTGGCAAAATTGGCAAACTCAATCAGCAACTATTCCACTTACATCCGGAAAAAATATAATACGCTTATTGTCACGTACCAATGGATATAATTTAAACTGGATTCAATTTTCACAGTTGACTCCTGTAGAATCAATAAAAACAACAAACTTTTCTTTATATCCAAACCCAGTACATGATTCTTTTTTTTTGCAATTTGACAATGAACAATCACGAACTATAGAACTACTTGATTTGCAAGGTCGGAAGTTAGGCATGCTTATAAGTAAACAATCCATTGAAAAAATAGATATTCATGGAAT
The DNA here is from genome assembly GCA_964612615.1 of uncultured Paludibacter sp. Classification (GTDB taxonomy): domain Bacteria; phylum Bacteroidota; class Bacteroidia; order Bacteroidales; family Paludibacteraceae; genus Paludibacter. The sequence goes on from CAZTDH010000026.1 coordinate 18,759, forward strand.
AAAATCAGGAATTTATATTGTAAAAGTAACAGACCAACAAAATGTAATAGCCCAAAAATTTCAAATAATATAAGTTGACCACAAAGTGATCTAATATTTAATATCTTAATTCTCAATTTAAAAATGAAAAAAACAATTACAAACCTTATCTTACTATTTGCCCTTTTTACTATTACGCAGATGAGTTTTGCTCAGTCAACGTTAGTTAAGGGACAAGTTGTTGATAAAGAAGGTAATCCTTTGCCGGGCGTATCAGTATTTAAGATTGGTTCTTCGAATGGAACAATAACATCAATAGATGGGAAATACGCTATTGCCAATTTGAATGAAAAAGATTCGCTACGATTTACTTATGTAGGATTTAATTCTCAAAAAATAAAGGTTGGAAATCAAACAGTAATTAATGTCGTACTATTAGAGTCGATGAGTACATTGGGCGAAGTACAAGTAGTTGCATTTCAGACTCAAAAAAAGAACAGTGTTATTGGATCAATAAATACTATCAACCCTACCGAATTAAAAATTGCTCCAACCAATCTAACGAATGCTTTAGCTGGAAAAATTGCAGGGATTATATCTTATCAACGTTCTGGTGAACCGGGGCAAGATAATGCTCAGTTTTTTATACGTGGCGTAACCTCGTTCGGTTATGCTAATAGTCCTCTTATTCTGATTGATGGATTAGAAGTAACTACAACCGATTTAGCTCGAATTGAACCAGATAATATTGCCAGTTTTTCTATTATGAAAGATGCAACAGCCACTGCATTATATGGCGCTCGGGGTGCTAACGGAGTCATTTTAGTAACTACCAAAAGCGGAAAAAAAGGGAAGGCAAGTATCACATTTCGTGTCGAAAATTCGATTTCCTCACCTACAATGACTAATCAGTTTTTAAGCGGAGTTGATTATATGGAGTTGTATAATAAGTCGTTGCGAACGCGTGATCCCGAAGCCTTGCTCTATTATTCAAAAGATAAAATTGAAGGAACACGAAATGGACTAAATCCACAAATATACCC
>CAZTDH010000027.1:0-5913 GCA_964612615.1 uncultured Paludibacter sp.
CTGCTACCGAAGGGCTTGGACCGGATAAATTCAGTTCTTCGGTCTGTACCTACCAACATGCCACACATGCCTGGGAGAAGCTGCAGGAGTGTTTCCGGAAAATGGAAGCCGGTGAGAAACAACGGATTTTAATCGGAACTGGTCATCCGCTTGCAACCTGTCAGGGTGCTGCATTTGAGTATTCGCTGAACATCGCTTTTGAAATAAATAAGCGAAAATTAAATCACATGGCCGAACTTACCTGGATTTCGAACGAATATGAACTGGGCGATTTCGGGATGGGCGGTGCTTATGTGAAACGTGGAGGCTATATCACTCCCACCAAAATTTTTGCAGAATCTATTTTCAAAGAATATAACATCAACTGGATTACAGGTGCAGGAGTCACCAAAGTGGAAAAAGGACTGGTGCATTATGAAACACTCGACGGTGAATATCATACCCGTGAGTTTGACTTTGCCATGCTAATTCCGAGCTTTGCAGGTGCCGGAATGAAAGCTTATAACAAAGAGAATGAAGATATTACGGCTGATATATTTGTTCCAAACGGTATGATGAAAGTGGATGCCGACTATACTCCAAAGGCTTACGAAGATTGGAAAGCATCCGACTGGCCTTCCATTTACAAATCACCACTTTACGACAATATTTATGCTGCCGGAATTGCATTTGCACCACCGCATCCGATGTCGAAACCAATGAAAAGTAAAAACGGCACGCAGATAAATCCCACACCACCACGCACAGGAATGCCTTCGGGAGTTATCGGACGAATTGTTGCTGAGAACATAGTTGAGAAAATAAAAACCGGCACCACCGAACATAAACATAAAGCCTCCATGTCGAAAATGGGTGCGGCTTGTATTGTATCTGCAGGATATGGAATTCGGCACGGTCAGGCTGCAGTAATGACAGTTAATCCTATTGTCCCCGATTGGGAAAAGTATCCGAAATGGGGTCGGAATATCAACGATACCGTTGGTGAAATTGGCTTAGCAGGGCACTGGATGAAGCTGTTTATGCACTATATGTTTTTATACAAAGCAAAAGCGCTCCCTTTTTGGTGGGTAATTCCTGAATAATTTGCCCCCAAACCCCCTAAAGGGGGATAAATTCAGATTATAGAAGATTAAAACAAATCAAAAAATTAAATTTTATGAAACCTGATACAGATAAAACAATACCTTACAGCGATATGTCATTCGCTACCGAACCAACACGCTGGACCAAATTCTGGCGCAAATCAATTCTGCTACAACTTATTCGCTTTTTTATGTTGAACCTCAAAATTATGCGTATTGTAGTTGGTGGTCACTCCTGATTGATACCGGTTTTGCTGAGTCATAAAACTTCAATCGGCACTTCGGTACTGATTCCGTTTTGAATGCTGAATGCTTTCAAAATAGGTATTTCTGTTGCCAACGATACAATCAGATACAGAATATTCGGATCATACGCCAATCGTATATCCTCATCGGATGGTCGGGATGGTGTTTCTGGATGACTATGATAATTGGCAATAATGGCCATTCCTTCCGAGCGCGCTGAGCGAAATACCTGAAACTGCTCAGCCGGATCGAACGAAAAATGCTCGGGACTGTGGTCGATATTAGTCATGGCGTGTTGTTTCACAGCCTCATTCTCGGTGCCAACCAACAATCCACAAGCTTCATTGGGCAATTCGGAGTATGCCTGAGCCACTATTCCATCGTAAATATGTGCCGGAATACGTATCATTTTTCTATTACAACTATATGAGTTCCCTGTACTGCTGCTGCGCTGATTGAAAGCACTTTAAATCCCTGTTCTGTCGAACTGCGTGGTACGTTTTCCAGCGGTTCACCTTCGGTAAGCAATACTTCGAGCGTATCACCCGATTTCAGTTTCGATAATTCTATTTTTGTCTTTACAAAAGTCATTGGGCAATGTTCCTTTGTGATATCTAATTTGTAGTTTGCCATCTTCTTAAATTGTAAATGAATTAATTTTAAATCAAATAAATAAGGTTTGTCCTCCATCAGCAATTTTAAGGAAAGAAGCTACACCAAGTACTTCTTTTACTTCCGGAATTAAATCAGATTTCTGAATACCCAGAATATGCATGGCCATTTCGCATGCATAAAAATTGATTCCAAGCACTTTTGCTGCTTCAACCAGTTCTTCGAGTGTTGCCACATTGTTTTTGCGCATCAGGTGACGGAAAATCTTCGGACTGATTCCACCAAAATTCAACCGACTTACCGGAGCACTTTTAAGTCCGCCCATAAATACACCAAATACCTTGGGTAAAAATCCTTTACCGACCGGACTGCGACCTTGTTTGATTTTTATACCATCCAATCCCCAAAAGGTGAAGAATAAATTTACTTCGTAACCAACGGCTGCAGCGCCTGTGGCCAAAGTGAATACCGCTACCAGCTTATCAAAATCACCGCTAAAACCTATCAATGAAAGTTTTTTAGTATTCGGATCGAGTTTTATTTCTGTTGTTGCCATAATTTCAGTTGTTTTTATTTTTTTCTGTGACTCTCAATATCGCAAACTGCCTGCTCATAATCCACCAGCCCTGTTACAGTTGGGTGACTGCCACAAACGGGACAGTTGTCGTTGTGTTTGGTTTTTACGGTTCTGAATTCCATCGTTTTGGCGTTGAAAGTCAGCAAGCGGTTGGTAAGCAAATCACCCACACCCGTGAGATATTTCAAAACCTCGGCTGCCTGAATGGTTCCAAGCATTCCGGCTATTGCACCCAAAACTCCTGCCTGAGAACAGGTTGGAACGGCGTTTGGCGGTGGTGGTGAGTGGAACAAACAGCGGTAACAAGCCGAACCGGGCACATAAGTCAGTGTCTGTCCGTCGAAACGCAGAATACCACCGTGTGAGAATGGTTTTTTGGCAATAACACAAGCATCATTTATAAGAAATTTTACCGGAAAGTTATCTGTTCCGTCCACTACAAAATCATAATCCTGTATAATTTCCAATGCATTTTCAGCTGTAAGTAATTTCTTATAGGTAATCACTTTTACGTCAGGATTAATCAGGTTGATTTTTTCCTTAGCCGAGATAACCTTGGGTTTATTTACATCGGGCGTGAAGTGAATTACCTGACGTTGCAGATTACTTAAATCCACTACATCACCATCAATTATTCCAATAGTTCCAACACCGGCTGCTGCCAGATACAAGGCGATCGGGGCACCAAGGCCTCCGGCACCCACTATCAGCACTTTGCCGTTATTTATTTTCTCCTGTCCTTCCACACCTACGTCTTGCAGCAGTATATGGCGACTATATCGTTGTATTTGATCTTCTGTAAAATCCATGATTTTTTATTTGGGATTGTAGATTTTAGATGTGCGACCGAAGTTGCAAGTTGTTCTAATTTCCAATCGTAAATCGTAAATGATTCAATCGTTAATTAAATAGAGCCTCCGCCCATAAAATAAAGGAAATCCAGTTCATCACCTTCCGAAACCTGTGTACTTTCAAAGTCTTCACGATTTACAAACTCACCATTAAGTTGTATGGAAACCATGTCAGGTTGTGCCACATTATTTAATTTTATCAACTCAGTGATAGAGATTGGTGTTTCAACTTCCTGCGCTTTACCGTTTACTGATATTTTACTCATAATGCATTTATTAATGAAAAATTCACTTCAAAAACTCTTTAAATAATTATGATGCAAAGATCGGTACAGATCGGTAATACCGAAATACCATTAGTCGGGCATTTTATATACCCTTAATATGGTATAACTATGCCCGACTAAAATATAAGTTGTCTTTTAAAATTATCGCTTATGCAACCCGCACTCTTTCTGGTCTGGATTTTCCCACCACCAACGACCTGCACGGATATCTTCACCCGGCTCAATGGCACGTGTACATGGCTGACAGCCAATGCTTGGAAAACCTTTGTCGTGCAGTTTATTATAGGGGACAGAATTTTTTTTGATATAATCCCAGACTTCCTGTTCGCTGAAGTTGATAAGGGGATTCAGTTTTATCAGTCCGTTGGCTTCGTCCCATTCCACCAATTGTACATTCTGACGAGTAACCGATTGCTCCCGGCGTAAACCGCAAATCCAGACTTCCAGTCCTTCGAATGCACGTTTCAATGGGTCAAGTTTACGCACACGGCAACAAGCTTTGCGTTGGTCGATGCCGGCATAGAAAAGGTTGATACCTTCGGTTTTTACCAGTTTCTCCACTTCTTTATAATCGGGAAAAAGTACTTCCAGTTTAATATCGTAACGAGTATTTGTTTTATCAATCAAACTATAGGTTTCCGGGAAGAGGCGTCCCGTATCTAATGTAAATATGCGTGCTGATTTATCTATCTTTACAATCAAGTCCGTCAGCACCTGATCTTCGATACTCAAACTCGACGACAAAGCAATTTTACCTTTGTATTCGCTCAGAAAGTAAGTTAGCAGTTCTTCTGGCGATTTACCTACAAACCTGGCATTTAGAGCCCCTAACCCCTGAAGGGGAACTGAGTTAGTTTCGTCTCTTTTATTATCACTCATAACATCTTTTTAAAAATAAATGGTAATTTAGTCCCCCTTCAGGGGGTTAGTGGGCATTTTATATCGCAAACGAATCATCTTCCAAATCATGCACAATCATACCTGCTCCCACTGTTTCGAAAGTATATTCATCAATCAACACCAAACTTCCGGTTGTACGGTTTTCACCATATGAATCGTACTTCAGTGGTTTCAATGTTTTTATGGAAATATGAGCAATATCATTCATTTTCACAGTTTTATCATCAATAATATTTTCAAGCGTATTGATATTTACTTTATAATGAACATCCTTGATGATGGCGCGTGTTTCTTCTGTTCCGTGGCGCACAATGTATTTTCCACCTTCATTCAGCGGACGATGATTCAACCAGCAAATCATCAGCGACACATTGGCATTCACCACTGGTTTCGGATCTGTGTTCTTTACAATCAAATCACCACGACTGATATCTACATTATCAGCAAGCCGAATGGTCACCGATTGTGGTGTAAAGGCTTCCTCCAATGATTTTGTTCCTTCGTCAATGGCAATAATCTTCGACTGGGTATGCGAAGGCAATACTGTTACCTCATCACCCACTTTAAAGCTACCTCCCGAAATACGTCCGGCATACCCACGGTAATCGTGGAATTCGTCGCTATGAGGTCGAATAACAAACTGTACCGGAAAACGAGCAGGCAGATTGGTTTCATCTTTACGTACAGGCAATGATTCCAACAAGTGCAGCAATGTTTCACCTTTGTACCACGGAGTTTTAGTGGAAACATCCACCACGTTATCACCATCACGTGCCGAAATTGGAATGAAAATCACATTTTTCAGTTTCAGAATAGTGGCGATTTCTTCGTATTCCTTTTTGATTGTATTGAAAACCTCTTCCGAGAAATCAACTAAATCCATTTTATTTACAGCCACAATCACATTCGGAATTTGCAGTAACGAAGCTACATACGAGTGACGCTTGCTTTGCTCGATGATTCCGTTGCGGGCATCAATCAGAATGATAGCCACATCAGCAGTCGAAGCACCTGTCACCATGTTACGGGTGTATTCGATATGTCCCGGAGTATCGGCAATAATAAACTTGCGTTTAGGAGTGGCAAAGTAGCGGTATGCCACGTCAATGGTAATTCCCTGCTCACGCTCAGCACGCAGTCCGTCGGTTAGCAAGGCCAAATTGACTTCCTCGCCTCCGCCCAATCGTTTGCTGGCATCTTTCACTGCCTGAAGCTGATCTTCGAAAATGGACTTGCTATCGTAAAGCAATCGCCCTATGAGCGTACTTTTGCCGTCGTCCACACTTCCTGCTGTACTAAACCGCAGCAACTCCATATCTAAATATCCTGATGTATTATTCATACGAATTAATAATTAA
>CAZTDH010000027.1:6013-19420 GCA_964612615.1 uncultured Paludibacter sp.
CAGCAACTCCATATCTAAATATCCTGATGTATTATTCATACGAATTAATAATTAATTAAAAATATCCCGCTTTCTTTCGATCTTCCATAGCAGCTTCCGAGCGTTTATCATCGGCTCGACCACCGCGTTCAGTAACCCGTGAACTCGCAATTTCGTCAATAATATCTTCCAGTGAGTCGGCTGTTGAAAGCGTCAGTCCGGTACAGGTAATATCGCCAATGGTACGGCAACGCACTCGTCTCACTTCCACTTTCTCCGTTTCGCGACGGGGCATTTCGGGCAGTGCTGCATAGATAATCCCATCACGGTCGAACACTTCGCGTTCGTGCGTATAATAAAGCGACGGCAGCGGAATATTTTCCTGCAAAATGTATTGCCAAACATCCATTTCGGTCCAGTTACTGATTGGAAATACACGGAAATGCTCACCCAGTTGTTTTTTACCATTGAAGATGTTCCAAAGCTCGGGACGTTGGTTTTTCGGGTCCCACTGACCAAATTCGTCACGGTGTGAGAAGAAACGTTCTTTCGCACGGGCTTTCTCCTCATCACGACGTGCGCCACCAAGGGCTGCATCGAATTTGTGTTGCTCAAGTGTATCGAGTAAAGTAACAGTTTGCAATTTGTTTCTACTTGCCGAAAATCCTTTTTCTTCTACCGCCCGCCCTTGCTCTATCGATACTTCCACCGAACCTACTATCAGTTGCGCTCCGAGAAGTTTGACAAGTTCATCGCGGTAGGTTATAGTTTCTTCAAAATTATGTCCGGTATCAATATGCACAAACGGAAACGGAATAGCTGCCGGATAGAAAGCTTTATAAGCCAGATAGGCCATTACAATAGAATCTTTACCACCCGAAAACAGCAATGCCGGCTTTTCAAATTGTGCGGCAACTTCACGTAAAATATAGATCGATTCCGATTCTAATTCTTTCAGGTGTGTGAGTTTAGTTTTACTCATATAAATAGGTATTTATTTTTCTGCTGCAAAATTACGGCTATCTTCATACCCTCACCATACCGTTGAGGTGGTATATTAATACCTATTTTTAGGTACAGCAGTTTTTCGGAATTGAAATCATAAAAAAAACCTATCCTCATAGCTGTTAAATCATTCTAATTAATAGCAGGTATTCAAACAATTCGACCGAAATTTGCATTTGCTAAGCACAAAACCGATTCATTTAGTCATGTCAAAGAAAATAACCTATCTCCTTTTCCTTATTTTATTACCTTTCAGCATACAGGCACAGGTTTCGCTACACGGAATAATACGAAGTAAATCAGGCGAACCGCTTACAGGGGCTATTGTTTTCTTTCCAGAATTGGGAACAGGTACGGTAAGTGATGTGAATGGCAGCTACTCAATAGCCAAACTTCCAAAAAAGAAACTGGAGATTGAAGTAAGTTTTATTAATTTCAAGAAAGTTGAAGAAACGCTTGATTTATCGGTAATTCAGCAAAAAGACTTTGTTTTGGAAGAATCTGTTACCGAAATTACCGAAGTATTGGTTCACGGACATTCCAACCCTTTAAAAATGCTTCAAACACCTACACCTGTATCCATTGTTACTCAGACTGATTTATTGCAAAAATCGTCAACTAACATTATTGATGCACTCGCCTCTCAACCCGGAGTATCGCAAATCACCACCGGAAGTGGTATTTCTAAACCTGTTATTCGGGGATTAGGATATAACCGTGTAGTGGTAGTAAACGATGAAGTTCGTCAGGAAGGTCAGCAATGGGGCGACGAGCATGGTATTGAAATTGATGAAGCAGCCGTATACAGTGCTGAAATTTTGAAAGGTCCTGCCAGTCTGCTTTACGGCTCTGATGCCATGGCGGGTGTGATTAGTTTTTTCTCAGCTCCGGCACTTTCTGAAGGAAAAATGAAATTAAACCTAATGGCCGATTATCAGACAAACAACGGTTTGATAGCCTATTCGGCAGACTTTTCCGGTCATAAAAAAGAACTGATTTGGGATTTGCGTTACAGCAACAAACAGGCTCATGCTTACCAAAACCGCTACGATGGCTATGTTTATAATTCGGGGTTCAGCGAGAATGCCATTTCAGGTTTGATCGGGCTGAATAAATCGTGGGGATATTCACACCTCAACCTGAGTGCATATCAGCTTATTCCCGGCATGGTGGAAGGCAACCGCGACAGCCTGACAGGCAATTTCACAAAACTTGTTGCAAAAAGCAATAATACGGCTGATGAAACTATTGCTACTCAAAATGATTTTCTCTCGTATGGTCGACCGTTCCCTTATCAGGTCGTAAATCATTACAAAGCGGTGTGGAATAACAATATCTTGATTGGTTCGGGAACATTGAAAACCACATTGGGCTATCAACAAAATCGTCGTCAGGAATTTGGGGATGTGCTGAATCCAACTAATTACGGACTTTATTTTCAGTTGCATACGGTCAATTACGACATTCATTACCTGCTTCCACAAAGTAACGGCTTCGGAATTTCTTTTGGTGTAAACGGAATGTACCAAAATTCTTTGAACTTAGGTTCAGAATATCTTGTACCTGAATATCGTTTGTTCGATATTGGTGGATTTGTAATTGCCAAAAAGAAAATTGGAAATATAGATATCAGTGGAGGTCTGCGCATTGACAATCGCTCCGAAACCGCAGATCCACTTTACCTGAAACCTTCGGGAGAGAAAACTACTGCAGCAGACATTACCGCCATTCAACGCTTTCAGGGTTTTAAAACCGACTTCCCCGGGTTTAGCGGAAGCGTTGGAGCAAGTTATCAAATCAACGAATATTGGAATACAAAACTGAATTTCTCCAGGGGTTTTCGTGCGCCATCTATCAATGAACTCAGTTCAAACGGCGTTCACGAAGGAACCATCCGGTACGAAATCGGTAATCCGAACCTCAAACCGGAAAGCAGTCTGCAAATTGATTATGAATTGGGATTTGAGAGTGAACATATTAGTTCAAAATTGAATCTGTTTTTGAATTCAATCAACAATTATATCTTTTCCAGTAAGTTACCTGGCAAGAATGGGAATGATTCTATAATAGATAATTTCCCTGCGTTTAAATTCACTTCAGGCAATGCCCGTATTATGGGAGGTGAGTTCAGTATTGATATTCACCCACATCCACTTGATTGGCTTCACTTCGAAAACAGTTTTTCCTATGTCAACTCACAGTTAGTAAATCAACCGGACTCAACCCGTTATTTACCCATGACTCCTGCTCCAAAATGGAAATCAGATGTCCGTGTGGATATTCACAACAGTTTGAAAAACCTAAAGAACTTATATTTTATGATTGGAATTGAGCATAACTTTGCTCAAAATAATATTTATTCGGCTTATAATACAGAGACAACCACACCTGCCTACACACTTCTGAATGCCAGTATTGGAACTGAAGTAGTCATAAAGAAACACAGCATTTTCTCTGTTTATATAAATGGTTCAAACCTTACTGACGAAGCTTATCAAAGCCATCTCAGCCGCCTGAAATATGCACCTGAAAACCTACTTACCGGACGAACAGGGGTGTTTAATATGGGACGAAATGTAAGTTTGAAATTGATAGTACCTGTAAACTTATGAGGGTCAAATAATCTCCCCGCTGCCTATACAAATTTTGGAATCTGCATCGTAAATAACTCCAAATTGACCCGGAGCAATACCTTGCAGTTTTTGTGAAGAAATCAGATGATATCCTTCAGCGGTTTTCATTATTTTACCTTTGGTGAATTCAGGAGTGTGACGGATTTTGAAAGTAATATCAACTTCATTCTGTGAGTCTTGCCATTCATCTTGAGTGATAAAATGGAAATCACGCATCGTGAATTCATTGCCATATTGCGTATCCACATCAAAACCTTTGGAAGCATACACTATATTGCCAGGCACATCTTTTTTAATCACATACCACGGTCCACCCGAAAGTCCAAGTCCTTTGCGCTGTCCAACCGTATGAAACCAATACCCTTTGTGCTTACCTAATATCTTACCAGTTTCGAATTCCACAATTGGTCCTTCTTTTTCCCCCAGATAACGGCGGATAAAATCGTTGTAATTCACTTTGCCCAAGAAACAGATACCCTGACTGTCGGGACGTTTTGAACTTGGCAGATTTGCCGAAACAGCTATATCACGCACTTCACTTTTCATCAGGTGACCAATAGGAAACATCAGTTTAGAAACCTGCAGGTAATTTATCTGTGCCAAGAAATCGGTCTGATCTTTCACGGGATCACTGGCTGTACCCAAATACACTTTGCCGTCTTTTTCAATAGTGGTTGCATAATGACCTGTAGCAGTTTTGTCAAACTCCTTCCCTACCCGCTGCTCAAAAACACCAAATTTTATCAACTTGTTGCACATCACATCCGGATTCGGTGTCAGGCCTTGCCTTACCTTTTCGATAGTGTACGAAACTACATTTTCCCAGTAATCAGCATGTAAATCAACCACTTCGAGCTTGCAACCATATTTACGTGCAATAAGTGAAGCCATTTCAATATCTTCTTCCGAAGAACAATGCAACAACTCGTCATCATCCATTCCGATTTTGATATAAAAAAGAGTCGGTGTATGGCCTGCTTCTTTCAACAAGTGTACCACCACCGAGCTATCTACTCCTCCCGATAATAAAGCTGCAATATTCACTCTTAAATTGTAAATGATTAATGGTAAATCAAATATAATACTCCGCCATATCCACAATGCCGGCACGCATGGCGTATTTTGTGGCTTCATGCACATTATTTACTTCTATTTTACGGAATATATTCTTACGATGTGTCATGATAGTATGAATACTAACAAAACGTTTCACTGCAATTTCCTTAGTGGTTTTACCCAACGCCATATCTTTCAGAATCTCCTGTTCGGTAATGGTCAGAATCTGTTTTGGATTCAGATTGTTCTGACTTTTATTGTTATTTATTAGTATGTTACTCACATAATTACAAATATAACGAATACCCTTTACCGAATCCTTATATGCCCGCATTAATTCTTCTTTCGAAGAATCCTTCATTAAAACACTAAATGAATGCGTATTATAGAGCAAAGTACGCAAGAAATCCTCGCTCAACTCATCCGAAAAAATAATCCAGTCAACACGCTCATACCGCATTTGCAGGATAACCAAATCATTGACACTTTCAAAATCAAACAACGTATAATCCAAAATCACCAGAGAATCAGGAAATAAAGTCAACAAAGACACCAGCTCTTTCTTGTCATAAACTTCACTTATTTCAGGCATTTCAGTCTGATTTTGAAGCAAATAACACCAACCGGCTCTTGAAATATCCTGATTATCAGCAATTATTATTTTTCTCATACGGATTGAAAACTCTATTTGACTACAAAATTACGGATTATCTGTTGGTTATTCATCACAAATACAAAAAAAGACGACCAAAGTCGCCTTTTTTAAATCTTATTTCATTGTAGATTAATATTCCCAAAGATCTTCTTCGAAATTCAACAACTCAGTTTCAATTCGGTTTTGTTCTTTATGAATACGTTCGTAAGTCAGTTCCGATTCCAGTAACATCCGATTAAACATATTACTGTCACCCAATATGAAACTTGAATACAATTTCTGAGCAAAGTACTCATCGTATGTCAAACGGGCTGTTTCATTACCATTTGGAATTACATACTGACGGGCTAAGTACGGACGAAGTTCATCAAAAGCAAACCAGCAAAGCACTGATTCCTGAAAGAATTTCATGGGATTCTTTGATTGTGAATTGTCGGGATGCAAAGCATAAATAGGAGCAATAGCAATAACTTTTGAATACATACGTGAAGTGTGTTTATCAAAAAATATAATTTCCTGAATCAAATATTTATACTGATTCTTTACATAATTATAGTATTGGTCACCCACAATTTTTGCCTGTTTGGTAATAGGATTAATCTGAATCAGGTTGTTATCCATATTATTATCGTATGCAAAAGCCTTAGAGAGCTCATCACCTTCTAAACGGGCGCTGTCATTAAACGATGGAACAATTTCTCTGGCATTTCGTCTGTATACAGGAATTCCTTTACAAATTGCATCAAGCATAGTACGGAACAAACTTTTATACTGATCATTGGCACGCATAGGAAAATATAGCTGATAATTCTGTTTATCACGCATATCAATGATTCGGTAAACTTTTCTCGACCAAACAATATCATCCCATCGGTGATTCAAGTTTGTAATAGTGTCAGATAAAGCATCCATCTGTGTTGTTTGAATCTTTACATCTCCTTTCCGGTCAAAGAACGGAATCTGTTTTTCCTGAGCGGAGGCTAATCCCGGAAAAAGTATAGTAATAATTAGCAACGAAACAATACAATATTTTTTCATATCAACAATGCTTTATTTGTTTAACGATTAATCCTAAATCTGAACCTGTATCAAGCCCAAACTTCTTTGTTTACCGTCAGGTCCGACAGCTTTTATATTTTTAAGAGTAAGAATTTCTCCACCTTCCAGTTTGTCAATATCGGATAACATCCTGGAGTTCAGACGTGAACCTGTTGTATTTACCGAACCGAAAATAGTTACCATGGTAAACGATGTTACTGTAAAGTTCGCTTTTATAAGTTCATCCTGTCCGTAGCTGGCAATAACCGACACTCCTGATTTAAGTGTTCTTTTAGTCAGAACACCATCCTGAATCACCCTTGGTATATTTCCTGCATCATTATATTGAAGAAATGATTTCGGATCGGGAATATATTTCACACGATATGAGCCACCGCCCATAGCCAAATCTTTTCCATCAATCTTGGCATAAACCGAGATATTGATTTCACCATCCTGAGTTGGACGAATAATGTATTTTCCACCTACCTTGTTAAGAGTTGCTCCACTGGCACGTACCGATACATTTTCGGCAGCCACGCCCGGCACCGAGATGCTAAATTTATTGTCAATTCCACGATAAACCACATTCAGGTCTTCGTTTGACAGAGTAGCTGAAGGATCACCAACCAAATAATCTCCATTTAATGGTATCTTTAACGGATTTCCATCGTTTCCTTTTATCTGAATGAATCCTGAATACTTGAATGCACCGGATTTATTACACAAAACCTCATAAGAGTTACCTCTCAGTTTCGAACCACTAATAAAATATTCCGGCACCTGGGTTTTGTCAATAGCAGAAATAACAAATTCTGCTGAATACTTAGCCCCTCTGATAACATATTTAGATGTTGGAATAACTTTTGCTTCTAATTGATTTACACGAAAATCATTTAAGTCGGTTTGTCCCTTCAGGTACTGTACTATTTCAGCTTCCGACGAGCGAACATCACTCTGATATTTAGTCAAAATAGTCACAACAGCTGAAACAGGCATCATCTCGAACATGGCATCCTCCCACGACCGTCCATGTGTATCGTTGGTAGAAAATATGGTTCGATACATTTGCTGTTTGGTTGGGTTACCCTCTGATAATTTAATCAGAAAATCGCGGTATTCGTTAATTTTTTGCTTCAGTTCTTTTCCATGACCGCCAACTAAACCATACTCACCGGCTTTATCCAAATTGTCTTTTGCTTTTATTTGTTCAACATAAGCACTGTCATTTGCTTCTTTCTTATCTGCCAAATGAATGATTTTACGCTTAAAATCCTCAATAAATTTATACGTTTCGTCCGATTTTTGTTTCACGCCATTCGCTTTGTCCAACCATTCCTTTACCTTGACAGGATTTTTTTGATTCATCGCCTGAAAATCATCGTACAGATTTCGGTTTCTTGCTTCCGACGATTCAATTGTTTTATGCAAACTGTTATCTACCATCGTAAATCCGTTCAAAATTTCGCTCGATACATTCAATGCCAGCATCGCTGTCAGCACTAAATACATCATACCTATCATTCGTTGTCTGGGCGTTTCGGGACAATTTTTGGCTCCACTCATTGGAATTCTCTTTTAATTTTTCGTTAGGAATACAATTCCTGTTTGTTTAGCCTAATGAATTCAACATATTTCCGTAAACCTGATTCAAATCGGCAACCTGTTGAGCTAATTTGGTGGTACTTGCCTTGAACTTATCAGCTTCAGCAGCTGCAACCGTAGTAGCTGTTTTCATTTTCTGTACGTCACCCACAATAACTGTCAATTCGTCATTAACTGAGCGTAAACGTTCGTTTTGTTGTGTCAGACCCTCTGTTTGAGCTTGTATGTTTTTTAGCTGAATTTCATAAATCGAATTAATAGAGGCCAGATTCTTATTGATTTCTTCCACTTTTCCGGCATACACTTTTGTATTTTTCTCAACTGCTTCCATTCCGTCCGAAATACCTTTGTACGAAGTAGATAACTGAGTTGTTGAACCGTTGAGTTCTTCCTGCGTTTTTACAAACTTACCGGTAGCCTGAGTTGCACTGTCGATATTCTTCACAAACTGATCGGTTGCTCCAACTACATTCGACAATCCGGCAAACTGCTGAGCAGTGGTAGTCAGATTTTTAATTCCTTCTGAAAGTTTTTTTACATCGTCATCATTGATTGTTTCGGTGTAATTCAAACCAACAGCACGTGATACAACTCCGCTGTTTTGTTGATCAGCTTTGGCCTGTGGAGCTTCTTTTGCAGCACCTCCTTCGAAATCATAAATCTTATCCCAATCGTAATTTTTATGAGGCTTATCAAGAATACCCAGCGCAAACAAAAACGCTTCAACCGACATACCAATTCCTAACATAAGACCGGCAAACTGAAGGTGTAATATCTTAAACATGGCACCAATAATTACCACAGAGGCACCCAAACTATATGCTTTTGCTACAAACGACTGTACTTCAGGTGAATTCCACCAGAGATCAAACTTAGATTCTTTTGTTGACATTATTTTTTGCTTTTAAGTTCTTATTATTCACCATTATACGAACGAACACAACGGAATCCGATATACGGACGGCTTTCATTCTGATACTCGTATGTTTTCACGCCACATTGTAAATAGTAGGCTATGTCTTTCCACGAACCACCTTTTACCACCTTACGTTTCAACAAGTCCGAATCTTCAGTTTTAGCATTATACTGAAAGCTTGGGTTCATATCCGAAACAAGCGTAGTGCTTCCGTCATTATACGCTGTCGAAGTCCATTCTGCAACGTTACCGGCCATATCGTATAATCCGAAATCATTCGGTGGGAATGAAGCCACTTTCATGGTAGTTGCACCCATATCGTCGGTATAACTACCGCGCATTGGTTTAAAGTTTGCCATATAGCATCCTTTATTATCGCGTATATAGTTTCCACCCCATGGATATAAAGCTAGCTTACGTCCACCACGTGATGCATATTCCCATTCGGCTTCGGTAGGCAAGCGGTAGTCCTGAGCGGCAACTGTATTAATACTGTTATACAATTTTGTTCTCCATTGACAAAATGCCTGTGCCTGTTCCCAGGTTACACCCACAACAGGATAGTTTGAGAATCCGGGATGCGAGAAATACATACGCATTTTCGGGTCGTTATAGGCAAACTGAAAATCGCGTAACCACATAATAGTATCAGGGTATACGTTTACAATTCGGGTAGAAATCAAATCTCTGCGCGAACGCAAGGGTCTTTTTTTAGTCGTATTCTTAATTACTCCATTTTCAACATAGGATGTATCAATTCTCACCTCAGCATTTTTAGGATATGCACCGGTGTTTACATTGTATTTGTTTTGAGGTAAAGCAGCCTGGTCATAATTCAACCACTCATACTTGTACTGAAGTTTACCGGGGTTAATCTGTTTTTTCAAACCCAGTGCATTATTATCGGTATAATAAAGTGTTTCAAGAAGGTTGCGCACTTCCTCATCTTTCGACCCCCATGGAATTCGCGTTCTCCAGTTCAAACGGGCTACTTCAGGAGCAGCATCATCGGGTTGGTTTCTGTTTTTCAAACGGAACTCATCTTTACCGGCAATTACCAGCATACGTAAAGCTATCGAGTCGCGAACCCAGTATACAAATTGCTTGTATTTATCATTTGTTATTTCAGTTTCGTCCATCCAAAATGCATCAACAGTCACATTAATAGATTTATCATTGAATGATCCGATAGCCGACTGGTCGTTTGCTCCCATCATAAACGAACCTCTTTTTACGAAAACCATACCATAAGGTTGAGCTTCATAAAAATTATTATTTCCACCAAGACCTGTCAATTCTCCTGCCGGTTTATTACACGAAGCAACGAGGAAAGCCAGTACAATGATTATCAGATATTTTTTCATTTTCATTCTGTTTTATTATTTTGAAATAAAAACGTTGGTATTATTTATTTATCAATTACTTGATTACTACAATATGCGTATGCTTTTATATTTACTGTTACGGTTTCCGAAAACATATTCGAAACTGTACATTAGCATGAATTCGTGTGAACCGGAACTTACACTTAAAATCTGAGTAGTTGGTAAATCGTACGAATATCCTATCGACAAACCTCCTGCTATATTAATCCCAGCCAAAATGACGACTGCATCTTCCAATCTGTACGATAAACCACCCCAGTATTTCGAATCATATTCAGCCCTTGCAGTCAAATCCCACTGCATCGAACTGAAATCGGTCTTTATCAGCGTACTTGGTTTAAATACAAATTTCGTGTCAGGCACTGTATAGTTATACCCACCGGTTAAATACATCATACCTGTTTGTTTAAATCTGGATCTGTCTCCCCAGTCTACAGTTGGATTATTTAAATGCTGGTATGATAAACCGGCATAAAACTTCGGAGCAGCATAATAAAGCCCCACATTCATATCAAAAGCCATTCCCACCACAGCACTTTTTGGTATCTCGGGGTCGGCAGTCATATCGTGATATTCCCCCAATGATATCGTGTGAACACTGTCACCACGAAATCCAAGACTTACAAATCCCAACTCGGCACCTATACTCAAAACTCCTGCTCCAAGCTGTTTTTTAAACGCATATTGCAGGTGAAAAGCCTGATTGGTAAACTGTCCGACCTTGTCGTTCAGAAAATTCAACCCAACTCCCTGAGTAACATTGAGACTTTCAATTTTCAAGGGTGAATTGATGCTGAAAATAGTGGTCTGACCGCCATTGGGCATTCCCACCCATTGTATGCGGTGCTGACCTGTAATCTGAATCATATCGCCCTCACCTACCGCTGCAGGATTGAATGACGAGGTATGAAACATATACTGACTCATCTGGGGATCAAACTGTGAAACTGCAGAACCTACGCAAACTAGTAATAACAATAAACTTAAAACTACTTTTTTCATAGGAAACTGTGCTAAAATATCGTTCACAACCTATGCGTTTTCTCCCTTTTTTCAGATTGTGTCATTAATCAAACTAAAAATCAGTCAAAAAATTGTTTTATTTCTCAATTTAGTTTTTAATTCTTCACATAAGAATTCAGGCAAAACAGGTCGGAATCGTTCTTTAATGTTGATTTTCAAGCATTAATACTCTTCTTCATTGAAAAAGAAATCCTCCTTGCTCGGATAATCAGGCCATATATCTTCTATACTTTCATATATTTCGCCTTCATCTTCTATTTCCTGTAAATTCTCTATTACTTCCAACGGCGATCCCGAACGCATTGCATAATCAATTAATTCGTCCTTTGTTGCCGGCCAGGGTGCATCCTCAATTTTAGAAGCTAATTCCAACGTCCAATACATAATTTAGCTTGAATTTTTAAAATAATAAGTGAGTATATAATTTTTCTAATTTCGTGCAAAAATAGGAATTTTTTTTATTAAACATGCGTTTTCCAGTAAATTTCTTCAGCACCCGAAATGTGTGTCAGATAACGGGATAGGGCAAAGAAATAATCGGACAGTCTATTTACATACACAAGTATCTTACTGTCAATATCATACACATTCTTCATATCGAAAAGACGACGCTCTGCACGACGGGAAATAGTTCGGCAAACATGGCCCAACGCACCGCTTTGCGAGCCGCCCGGAAGTATAAAAGAACTTAATTCGGGCAGATTGGCATCAAGGCGGTCAATCTCCTGTTCTATTTGTTCTATGCTGTCGGGATGCAAAATAGATTCTGAGAGCAATTCCACTTTGGTGGTATCCGTAGCCAAATACGATCCAATAGTAAATAAATTGCATTGAACGATTCGTAAAAAAGCCACCTCTTCCGCCGGAATTTCGTACGTAGTCAGTAGTCCGATAAATGAATTGAGTTCATCCAGCGTTCCATAAGCTTCCAGCCGCACATCATTTTTAGGCACACGCGTTCCGCCTAATAATCCGGTTTCGCCTCTGTCGCCTGTTTTTGTATAAAGTTTCATTGTATTTCTCATTTATTTGTTTAGAGCTTATCTGGTTTAGGTGATTAGGGTTTAGAAAATTATTTTGTGCTCTTATCTCAATCCTAAACTTTTAAACTACTAAACCTAACTCAATAACGCATTTTGTAGTGGTTTTTGTTTAAATCTTTATTAAAAAAAACAATTCCCATGTGAAACAAGTCTATCGTGGAAGTTACTCCCGGATGATTTTTTATCCTGTTCCATACTTCTTCCATATCGGCTGACCAGTAAATGTCATCGACCACCATAACCGATTTTTCATGAATCTTGTTCACACATTGTTCGAAATAATCAAACGCAGCCGGCAAACGGTGATTCGCATCAATAAAAACAAAATCCAACTGCTCAAAACCGTTTAGTATATCAGGTAAAGTCTTGTCAATATTTCCCGTCCCGATTTCTACATTTTTAACATGCAGTTTCTGAAAATTTTCTTTCGCAACAGCAGCTATATCTTCACTTCCTTCCAGCGTTACGCAATGTATATCCGACGAAGACGAGGCCAAATAAGACGTTGTGAGCCCCAGCGATGTACCCAACTCAAGCACCTGGTGCGCTTTAGCAAAAAGCACTAATTTAAACATCATCTGCGCATATTTCGCAGGCTTCACCGAAAGTGCAGCAATATCAGATACTTTCCTGCCACGACTTTTTCCTGTACCAAAATCTTCAACTTGCAACACCCGATTATCTATACTCAGACTCTTCCTCAAATTTTCAATTTTGGGAAAAATGTAATACTGACTTTTATCGTATATCACAAACCGTACCAATTGAAACAAAAAAGGTGAATGAACACCGTACCCCTTGGTGTTTCGGGCTGTAAGTGTGTGTAGAATATACTTGTATATAAACCTGATTTGCTTCATGAAGTTACAAATATAAACAAAATAATTAACCGATGCAAGCATGGAGCGTTGGATTAGTAAAATTTGCATTGAATTAAGAAACTAAAATGTGTGTTAGTAGAAAATCAGAACGTGAAAGCTGCCGTTAAATAATGGTTGGAATATATTCTTTCAAGCAAAGCGAACAAGTTCGAGCGATCATATTTTAGCAAAAGAATAGAACGCGGATT
>CAZTDH010000028.1:0-18497 GCA_964612615.1 uncultured Paludibacter sp.
GATAAGATATTTCTTCAATATCAGGAACTTCAATTTCATCTACTAAAAACATGGGATTATCAGTAGCTCCACGAATGGATATTTTATCGCCTGATATCTGAATACCCGGAATAGTATAAAGCAGATTGATTATACTCGTACCGGGAAATCTTTCGAGCTGCTCTGATGTAATTTCATTATCAGCCATACCAGAATAATAAGTATCTGAACTAGTAGATTTTTTATCAGCTTTTACAGTTACTTCTCCCAGGTTAATCACCCGCATACCACCTTCATAATAATACTTTTCCTTACTCATTTTGAAGTATTCATCCTCAGCTTTTGCAATATTGGCTTTCAACGGCGAAGGAATAAAAATGTCAGATTCGGGGAATTCATCATTGTCAGGTATTATTTCTACATCAGTCAGACTTTTTGGCTTTTTAGCTTTTAGCACAAACATCGTACTGTCAGGAAATTCAATTCCATCAATCAGATATTTTCCAAGAGAATCAGTTTTTGCAAGCTTAATCACATTTTTATAGGGTGAAATCATAATGATATCACATTTTTTAGAAGGAGCATTAAACAGATTCAGCACTTTACCCGACAAAGCCTGCCCTTGTTCCATATAATATGTCTGTTTTTTGTAAACTCCTTTCACTATGTCTGCAGTATTAAATCTACGCCAACCCTGAGTGAGCATCAGTACATCGGTTTTTTCGCGGGTAGAAATTTTGTCATCCAAAAAGTAGGAAGCGGGATCTTCTACATATCCTCGAATATCTGATGTTAATAGCATATTACTTATTATATTGTCTGCCACCGAATCGCGTACAACTGTATGACTATCGGTAATGCTAAGCGAAAAATTCCCGTTTACCGGAAGCGATTGAGTCGATTTGAGGTTAAAATCGAGGTTAACCAGTTCCCGTTTCCCATAATCAGGTTTGTCACTTTGCATATTCATTAATGGGAAATCAAAATCACGTACAAATGTTAGTCGTTCACAAAAAGTATGGCCAAGCGAATCAACCACTGCAAATGAAGCAATACCAGATGGCAAAAGTGATTCGGAAATCTGACCTTCAAGGCTTCGTAAAGCCTGAGAAACAAATACTTTACCTCGTGAATGCAGAAGCAGATAGAGTTTTTTATCGGGTAAGCCGGTGTTGTTGGTTACTTCGTAAAGAATTTTTCCACGGTTATACAATAAATGAATCACCGCACCCGAATCCTGAGTTTTGGGCAAATCAAAGCGTTTTTCAAGACCATCTTTCGATTTTACAAGAGCATAATAAGTTTCACCGGGCTGTGTTTGCACCGAAAACTTGCCCATACCTTTATTCAGTGTCGAAAAATCACAAATCTCTTCATTTTTATCCGTCAGCACTTTTCCGCTTACTTCAACTGACAATCCATCTTTGCCAATTGATTTGAATGCTACTGTTTGCAACGAATTATTCAGAAAAGTTCCACTCTCGGGGAAAAATTGCATATCAAAATCCTTACTGAATTCCGGTAAAAACAAATTAGTAGTATATTTTTCATCTTTTATTGATACTTCCATGAATTTCTTTGAACTGTCATTAGGTAAAACCTTTATCTTCCAGTAAATTTCACCATCTTTACCGGTTGAGTGTACTACTTTTCGTTTGCTTCCACCAGCCCAATTCTCAGTAATCTCAACTTTTTTTCCAACAATCGGATTATGTACTGCATCGCTAAAGCTCAATATTACAGGAATTACCCCATCTACAGGAATTCCATACGAAATCTTGCTTGAGATACGGTCATCAATGGCATTACCAATAAATAAATCTTTTGTATAAAAGAAATCTCTTCCGGCATTCTGCATCCAGTAAGTATAGGCTCTGAGTTTGTATTGACCAGCTGGAATTTCAGGTTTTAACTTTATATGTCCTGAAAAACCAAGAGAATCTTTGCAGAGTTTAACCCGGTATTGTACTGAATCGAGTTTATCAATTAACTCAACATATACAAATCGGCTCATGGCATCAGGCTGAATAGTGGTTGCATTTACAAGATATGCTTTAAACCAGATTTCCTCGCCAGCACTATAATAGGGCTTGTCGGTCTGAACATAAACCTTTTCCTGAAAAAAATTCACCCATTGTTTGGTGAAACGGGAAGTCAGCGTCTGTGAAAAAGTTGGATTTTGTTTTTTGGTTGCAGAAAAAGAAAGAATCGTAACAAACAGAAAAATTCCATTCAGAAATAGTGTTTTGTTTTTCATAAATATTCAATATTGTTTGCTGGATGAGTTAAATTGTTCGGTTATTAATTTTATTTAAAGCAACGCAGAAAGGACTTTAGACTAAACTTTTCGATAATGGTTTAATTATCTGAAAAATAAATTAAATAGATAATTATTCAATCTAAATACATTTATAATTCAAAACTTTTAAAACACACAAAACTATGAAAATTTACATTACAATAGTCATTGCACCCGATTATTAAACATCTTTTTAGTATCAGTTAGTCTGAATTAATGATATTTTGATTATCAATAAACTCTTCACCGAAAAATGTGCAGAATACTCAATAATCCCATAGCAAGTTTTAGTGGTAAACTGATTTCATAAAATATAGAAGACTTAACTCACAAGTTATCAACATAGTTGAAAGTAAATTAGAACAGCAAGAAAAACTAAAAAAAACTTGAAAATTGTGATATATTTACGAAATAATTTGATAGATTTGTACACTAAATTTCACTTTTGAACACATTTTTAACATTCCGCAAGTCTAACAGTTGAAATTAAGCAGTCAAGAGGCACATTATCAACAGGATAACGAATCCTGCGAAGAGAACGCTTTAAGTTATGCAAAAAATTGAAGATTACAAGTAATGATTTCTGCGACCATACTAATGACAAAAATCTAAATTACTGATAAAACTCTGTTATTTAGCCAATTCCAAAACATTAAAATCTATTTAATTAAAATATGATTTTCACTTCAAAATCTGATAGATTTTACTACATGATCATTAACCTCAATTTTTTAATTTATGAAAGCACTTAATATTTATTTTTTGATACTATTCAGCTTCATTATTACAGGGGTTTCAGCTCAGACTTTCGAGGAGTATCAGCGAAATGAGCAGGCCAAAATGCAAAAATATGCCAATGAGCAAAGTGAGGGACTTGCACGCTTGCAAAAAGATTATGCTGATTATGTGCTGAAACGAGATAAAGAATGGACTGAATATCTGCTTAAAGAATGGGAAAACTATCAGGTTTTTAGCGGAAAAAAATTACAGGAAAAGCCAAAACCTCAAACCATTCCTACCTATACTCCCCCAAAAACCAATCCTGTTGCAAAACCAACAAAACCAAATCCTTCTGTTACAACAGAAGTTCAGGTAATTAAACCGATTGCAACCCCCGTTATCGTTACACCTGAGCCCATTCCACAACCCGTAGAACCAATTCGTAAACCTGCAGAAGCACTGAATAATATGGCTACTGCCAGCTTTTCGTTTTACGGACGAGATATTTCAATTCCTTACGATGCAGCAATGACCCGATTTCCATTAATTGCAGTTGATCAGATTGGTATAGGAACTTTTTGGGAAAAAGCAAGTGCTACTAATTATACTCCGGCTGTTGAACGACTGCTTCAGACCAAGGCTGACATGAATATCAACGACTACGGTTATTTTATGATTGTTCAGCAATTTGCAAAAAACCTCTACCCTCAGAGCGAAAATTCAGCCCGCCTCATGGCATGGTACTTACTTGTGCGCTCCGGTTACGGTGTGCGTGTGGCATTTCAGAATACGGAAGTGGCTCTGCTCGTTCCAACTTTGCAGCAGGTTTATGCGACAAGTTTTTTGGCATTGGGCGGAATAAATTATTATATTTTTCCAAAATTGCAAGGCGGTAATTATTTTACGTATGATAAAGATTATCAGGCTGCTGGTCGTGCTTTCGATTTCAATATCAGTTCACCGATAAACTTTGCTGAAAGAAAAGTAGATAAAACATTGTCGTTTAATTTCGAAGATAAACCTTACGAAATTCATGTGAGCTACGATCCTGATTTGGTGAATTTCTACAAAGATTATCCTTTGGTTGATTACAGTGTGAATCTGAATGCTGCGGCTTCGGTAAAGGCGAAAGAATCACTTGCAGCTGCATTTAAACCACTTGTTGCTGGTTTAAGCGAAGAAAAAGCAGTAAATCTGATTCTTCGTTTTGTTCAAACAGCTTTCCAGTACAAAACTGATGATGAACAGTTTGGTCGTGAGAAATTTGATTTTGTAGACGAGATTTTCTATTATCCTTTTTCGGATTGCGATGACCGCGATGTGTTATTCACCTACCTGGTACGCGAAACACTTGGACTTAAAGTTATCGGACTTGAATACCCCGAACATGTGGCGGCTGCAGTAGGATTTACTGCTCCGGTTATTGGTGATTATCTGGTTTACAAAAACAGTAAATTTGTAGTGTCCGACCCTACCTACATTAATGCTCCTGCCGGTTTGACTATGCCAAAATATAAAACAGTTTCTCCACAAATACTTGAAATTAAAAACCGTAATGCCGAAGATTTATCAGTTGAAAAATTTTGGGAAACAGCTCAGAGTGCAGGCTGCTATAAAGGCAGTAACCTGAAGAACAGTAAAATGCTAAGTGATGGTAATACTGTTTTGACAGGATATTTTGCTAATCGGGTTCAGTTAGGTTCTGTTGCACTCAGCGGCACTTCCAATACGCATAATTGCTTTATAGCCAAAATGAACCAAAGTGGTCAGACGGTTTGGGCAAAATCGGTAGTTGCAAGCGGAAATGCAGTTGGCATGTCAGTTGAAACTTCCCCATCGGGTAATGTGATTGTCGCAGGTGTATTCACCGGTTCCATTCGTTTAGGTGAAAAAAGCATCAATTCCGCACGCGGAAAAGCCGATTTATTTATTGCATCTTATTCTCCATCAGGTGATTTACTGTGGTTAAACCGCGGAGGTTTGGAAGCGTTACCCGACACAAACTCAACAGCTTTCTCGGTCACTTTCAGTAGTCAGGGAGTAAAACAAGCCGTTAAGCACGCTTCGGAACAACTGGATGACCGAACACCGGGATTATTTGTAGATGCAAAAGGCGGAGTTTTCTATTCAGGAATGATGAATAATGCACTAGCTTTAGCCGGAAATGAAAAGAAAGTAGCTTTTGCTTCGGAAAGTGCGGCTGATTTGTCTGATTTACTGCGAATTGAAAGTGATAGATTTGTGGCACAACAAGCCGATAAAGCTATTGCAGGTTTGATGGCCGCAATTCGGTTGGTAAAATATATGGGTGTGAGTCTGACCGGTTCAAAAATTAAAGACGCTTTAGACAAAAATAATCCAACTTTCAAAAAATTATGCCCGAACATTTACGGCAATCTGGGAAAAATAAATTTTGTTCAAAATGCAAAAGGGGTTATTACCATTCAAACTCAAAATGGCAAAGATATTGGTTTTGATAAAGTAAAAGTAACCAATAACAGCAGTATTTCAATTTCTGAAGTGCCCGGAGGCGATTACAAAATTGACATTCTTTCGGGTATTAAAGTTGGCAAATTAGTGGTTTGGTATAATCTGAATTATATCAAAATGATTTCGAGAAAAGGCAATTTACTGTTCGATTATTCACCTGACCATTCGCAAGCAACAGTAAATGTGCAGAAAGATATTTTAAATTAAATCACAAAATAAAATTGGATGAATAAATCAGGTAAAAACGTATTAAAATTAGCAATTTACACGTTGGCAATTTTAGTTATATCAAGCTGTGCATCACAACGCTATGCTAAACTTGCTTTAAAGAATGAACAAGCCGGTTTGTACGAAGATGCAGCCGAGTTATATTTAAAATCATTGCTTGCCGACAAAGAAAACATAAATGCTAAAGTCGGAGCGAAAAAGAACGGTCAACTGGCACTTGATGATAAATTGGGGAAATTCTCAAAAGCTTATGCAACCGGCGACAGCCGAAATGCAGTTTACATCTATTTGAATGCAAAGGATTTTTCGCAGAAGTTTTCGGATAGTGGCGTGAAATTAGACTTTCCTGACGCTTATAATGAACAGTATAATGAGGTAAAACTGATTCTTGTTGAGGAAAAATACAAACAGGGGATAAGACTTTTGAACGAAGAAAAATTCAGTGAATGTGAACCGATATTTAAAGAAATTCTGAATTTGGAAAACGGATACAAAGATGTAAAGGAGTTGTGGAAAACATCGCATTATGAACCACTTTACCGACAAGGGAAAGCCTATTTTGACAATAAATTCTACCGTAAAGCATATTATAATTTCAACACGATAGTAAAAGAAACCGGTGAATACAAAGAAGCAGTTCAAGTAAAGCAAGATGCTTTGAATGCCGGTGCATTTCCCATATCAGTCAACCAGTTTGAAAGTTACAATTCATCTCCGGCATTTGGCTATAAACTGAGAAGTTTGATTGTTTCAATGTTAATAAATTCAGGCAATCCTTTTCTGAAAATTATTGACAAGCAGAACAGTCAGAACAACCAGAATGCAATATTGGGAGGAATAAATAATGGTACTCAGATACAGTTGGGTAAGGAATATGGTATAAAGGCTGTTTTGATTGGCAAAGTCATTAATTACAGAACAACATCCGGAAATTTAATTCGAAATGAAATGAAAGGCTATTATAAAGTGGCTAAAACTGCGGTTGAGAATGGGCAAACTGTTACAAATTACGAGTATCAAAAAATTATTTATAATGAATTTAGTCAGCAAAATACGGTGACTTGTACGTTTAAATATCAACTTACATCGACAGAAACAGATGCCATTTTAGTAACTGATGAGATGACGCTCACAAAAAATGATTTGGTTCATTTTGCGGTTTACGATGGCGATTATCGTAATGTTGTTCCGGGATACTGGACATCTAATCCACAGAAAGCTGCTGAAAATGTGGTTAATACAAATTATAACGATATCTATAATTTGCAATCTTTGTTCAAAGCAAATCGGAACATCAAAACAACCGACAGACTATCTGAAGAATTATCCAATGAAATTTCGAGAAGCATTTCTGACAAAATTATCAACTTTAACCCTGAAAATTAATTGATTGTGGATATAAGAATCAAAATAAAAGGGTTAGTTTCTGTACTTGTTGTTGCATTTATTTTCACACAATGTGCCAGTACAAAAGTAGTTCCGCCAAAACCGGAATGGCTTCAGAATCGCCCTATAAATTCCGGATATTATATTGGCATTGGCTCAGGAAACAAAAAAGCAAATATCAACGGATATCAGCAATCAGCTAAAAACAATGCATTAAATGATCTGGCAGGTGAAATTCGGGTAAAAATTTCAAATTCATCGCTTCTTTACACACTTGCTGTAAACAATTCGGTGAATGAAACCTTTGATTCAAAGACACTTACTTCAACTGACGAATCGCTGGAAGGGTACGAATTGGTCGATACGTATGAAGATCAGAACAATTATTGGGTTTATTATAAGTTATCGAAACTAACCTACGAAGAAATTAAACAGCAACGGATTCAGAAAGCAATTGATAATGCACTCTCGAAATATGATAAAGGACTGGTTTTCAAATCACAACAGCAATATTATAACGCATTGATTTTGTTTGTAAAAGCCATTGAAGATGTAAAACCTTATCTGACTGAACAACTGCTCACAAAGTATCAGGAGAAGGATATTTACCTTGGAAATGAACTGTTTAATGAGATTCTCGGAATTTTCAATCAACTAAGCATTTCGTCTGATTTAAAAGAAATTACCGTTAAGAAAGGACAAGCTGTAGAAGAAGAATTGCTTACATTTTCTGTTTCAGATAAAGCAGGGCACAGAATTGAAAATATGCCCATTGTTGCAGATTTTACAGCCAGTTCATTGATTAATGATATGGATAGAACAACTTCAAATGGCATAGTTTCATTTTCAATTCCGAAAGTGAAGTCGAAAAAGAATCAGGAATATTTCTCAGCAAAACTGAACATGAATTCTCTTTTGCAGGAGGCGACAAATGACTTTTTAATCCGAAAATTATTGCGAAATATTAAACCGGTTTCATACACAAAGCTGGTAAATATACTGAATCCGGTATTTTTTGTCAGCTCAACAGAGAATAAATTTGCAAGATCAACTAATGGCTCTGTTTTGAAAGATGCTTTAAACAGTGCTTTAACACCTTTCAGTGTAAATACTACGAGAAATCAGAAAGATGCCGATTTTTGGGTTGAGATTGTGAGCGATACCCGATATGCCGAGTCAGGAAACAGTATTTATAAAGTGTCGCTCGATGCAGTTGTAACTGTAAAGAATAAAGATTCTAAAGTTTTGTATCAACGAAATATGAACAATATTAATGCTGTACAAACCTCATATGATTCGGCAGGGAGCGATGCTTATAATGCTGCTGTCGAATATATTAAAACAAGAGTTGTTCCGGATATGATGGAGCAATTATTCTGATATACAATTATTTACACAAAACGAATTATTCAATAATGAATATATAATTCCCTTAATATTAATTTTAAAACAAAATCGTTATGAAAAAGAATTTTCTAAAAGTAGCAACAGGTGCTCTGTTTATTGGCGCCATGAGTATGATGTTTGTATCGTGCAAAACTGCTAAAGTTATTACTCCCGCTGATTCAGGTGAAGTGGAAATTAAAATTCCTTGTTCAGGGGCTGAATATCAGAGTAATTCAAAGGCTTTACGTTACAGTGCCATTGGCGAAAGTATGGATCAAATGACTGCCAAGAAGAAAGCAATGAGCGAAGCTCGTGCAGGACTTGCTGCTGCTGTAAATACTCTGGTTAAAGGTGTTACCGATAACTACGTGAAATCAGGCAATTACAACAACAAAGAAGAATTGATGAAAAACTACGAAGGAATGACTCGTGAAGTTTTGAATCAAAGTATTTCGGGCAGTACAGTAATTTGCGAAAAAACGACCATGACTAAATCCGGCACATACAAATATTATGTTTGTCTGGAATTGGGTGGAAACGATATTTTGCAGCAAATCAATAATAAAATGACGAACAACGAACAGTTGAAAGTTGATTACAACTACGAAAAATACAAAAAGACCTTCAACGAAGAAATGGGCAAAATCGGCCAATAACCAACCCGTTAAATCCTTAACCTCCTCTCTTTTTTTGAGAGGAGGTTCGGATTTTCAACTTTTCATTTTATGCGTTATTATACAGTCATATTGACATTTACGCTGTGTTTCTCGAATTTGTTTTCTCAGAATTCGATTCGCGATGTAATCAACACGCTGCCCGATGTGAGAAAAGAAACCAGACAGAATCTGATACCGGTGAAAGTAATGCTGCCATGTGATTTTAGTGATTGTATATCAAGCGGATATGTTGGAATTTCTGAGCCTCGGATTGATTCTGCAACTGCTTATCATCAGGCTTATCTTAGAGCATTGTCGGTGTTTGCACTGCAACATGCTAAAGCACGTGGAATGAGTGATTTTTTCAACGATGCTACTGATGGAAGTACAACGTCGAACTATGAAGAATTTTGTGAGTTGAAAGCAGCATTCGAGTTGCCGGTTTCCCAAGTGAAAGTGGCCAATATGATACGGTTGAAAAGTGGTGAAATGATTCTGACACTGGAATTGGACTCAACAAACAAGCAATCTGCTGAAAAACTCTGTTTTAAAAGTTCAGCGGAGATTTATAATAAAGAAACAAATGTGGACGGCAATATGAAAACCGCCACTAAAATTGTAATTAAAAACACTACGTCATACTCGGGAGACACAAATGGCCATACCGAAGTGTTGACTTATTTTTTAAGTAATAACCGTTGGATTAGTCAGGAATCGGTTTTAGATTCAATAAAAATTGATAACAGCCAGCACAAACTGTTTTACGTAACGGATACTGACTGTAAAAATGATACAACAGGTTTTGAGGATAAGGCTTTTGGAACCACAGATGGACTTTGGTTCGCATTTGCAAACAGTATTTACACCGAATTGTCGTCGCAACTGAAACCACAGTTTCTGAGCGTGAAACAAGTTGGCGACCGATATGAAAACAAGTTGACTTCACTGAATCGCGAAAGCGGATTTTTTAGGTTTAGTACCACTCTTAAAGGTGGCGTTTACTTCGAAAACAAGATATACACTAAGATAAAAACAGAATTTTCCGGAAACTAACTTATAAATCTACAGATATGAAAAAATTTACTTTTTTCTGCATGATGCTGGTTTTCCTGCTGCCATTTAATTTATTGGCTCAATACACAAAAATGATTGATATCCTGGAAGATACAGAATCTGAAATGAATGATGGAAAACTGACTTTGCGGTTCTTCGATGCTGAAACAGCTCAAACCGTTAAAGATGCCACGGTCGCTATTTCAGGAGTCGGCGAATTTACATCAGATGCTTTTGGTAAAGTTCGTTTTGACAAGCAAAAGGATGGAAAATATGCATTTCGTTTTTCAAAAAATGGCTATGTTTCGGCCGATTATCAGTTCGAAGTAATAGCAGAAACCATTTTCTTCAATCGTTTCTCGGTTTGTCCTCGCACGGAACTTGGTGCTATCCGCATTGTACTTGACTGGGATCGTTCACCTGCTGACCTGGACTTACATCTCATTAAATCAGGCTCATACCACATTTCATTTCACGATATGATAAAGTCGGCTGACGGAACTGCTCAGCTTGACCGCGACGATATGGACGGCTTCGGACCGGAAACAATAACAATAAACAAAACCGACAATACCGGCAGTTATAGTTGCTTTGTACACGACTACAGCGACAAATCAAACCCCGAAACGTCAAATCTGTCACGCAGAAAAGCGGTTCTACGCATTTATAACAACAACGAACTAAAAGATACATTTTACATCCCGAGGGATAAAAAAGGAAACGTTTGGTCGGTATTTGAAATCAAACACGGCGAAGTGGTTGATGTGAATAAAGTGTCAGGAACAAATTGATTGATAACTAATTATGTATTTCCCGAATAAATTAAACCAGACATTATGATTAATAAAAAGATTTTATCATTCATTTGCGGTTGCATCTTTATAAGCAGTTTTCTGAACGCTGTGAAAGCACAGAACATTGATGCAATAAAAGCCGACCGGGAAAATTTTATCTGGGGAGAAGGTACAGGTGCTACTTTGAAAGAAGCTGATCAGATAGCACTTGCTGACATTATCGGACAAATTTCTACACAGGTTGAAAGTAGCTTTCAGAAAACGGTATCAGAAACCGGCAATAAATTTAAAGAAACGGTAAATGATGTGCTGAAAACCTATTCGAGTGCCACACTGAAAAACACAGATCGAATCATTGTTCAGAATGAGCCGGATGCCAAAGTATTCCGCTATGTGAAACGAAGCGAAGTAACCAAGGTATTCGAATCGCGTAAAAATAAACTTATTGAGCTGGCACACAACGGAGAAGCTGCTCTGAAAAACGTTCAGATTGCTGATGCTTTGCGTTATTTCTACTGGTCTCAGACTTTATTGAGAAGTCATCCTGATGCTTCGGATATAAAAATGACGGCAGCCACAGGCGAGGAAGTATTACTGATAACCTGGCTTCCGGTTCAGATAAATCAGATTTTCGGAAATATGGTTATCAAAATTGACGAAGTGGATAAAAAAGAAAGTTATACAAACTGCCTGCTTGATATCCGCTATAAGAATGAACCCGTTCACAGTTTTGATTATACCTATTGGGGTGGGCAGGACTGGTCGAATATTACAAGTGCCAAAGATGGAATTGGAGTGGTAGAACTTCCCAGAACGGATAATGGAACTGACATTCGTTTAAAAATAGAATATGCTTTTGAAGGTGAAGCTAATATCGATATGGAATTGCGCGATGTAATGCAAAAAATTCCTCAGGTTCCTTATAAAAGCAGTTATGTGATTGTCAATACAAAAACCACAAAAGCCGTATCGAGTGAACCACAAAAACCAGCAGTTGCAACAGCTTCACAAACAACTCATGCAGTAAAAATAAACAGTACAGCCGTAAATACTCCTGCAAGTACTATTAACGAAACGGCAGTAGTTCCGACTGCTGAACCAGAACAAAAACCTGTAACTGGTGGTATTAATTCTATGAAGGTGCTGACCAATGTTGCCGATAAAGAATCTGTAATGAAAAGAATTATTTCGGCCATCAATACAAAAAAATACGAAGCTGCTCAGGGACTTTTTTCTGGTGAAGGCTATTCAGTTTTCCAGAAACTGTTGGAATATGGCAATGCCAGAATCCTGAAAATGAATGAACTAAAATACTATCAGTATGATCAGTTTGTGATTTGTCGTTCCATTCCTATGAGTTTTAATTTCAAATCAAACAACCGGACTTTTGTTGAAAATGTGGTTTTCTACTTCGACAAAGACAACAAAATATGTAATCTGACTTTCAGTTTATCGAAACAGACTATTGATGATATTGCCTCTAATACCAACTGGACGGAGCAAACCCGAATGTTGTTGATGAGTTTTATGGAAAATTACAAAACAGCTTATTCGCTGAAACGGCTGGATTATATTCAGAAAATATTTTCGGACGATGCATTAATCATAACGGGCACAGTTACGAAAGTGAGCAACTCGCCCGAAAACAGATTTTTAGGCAATAACATCATAAAATACAATCGGTTGACAAAAGCCAAGTACCTGAAAAACCTTGAATACTCTTTTAAAAGTAACGAATATATCAATATCCGTTTTGCCGACAACACGGTGCGTCGTTCCGGCAAAAGCAACGATATTTATGGGATTCAGATTAAACAGGACTATTTCTCAACTAATTACGGAGATTCAGGCTATTTATTTCTGCTGATTGACCTTACCGACACCATTTCACCTCAAATTCATGTGCGTACCTGGCAGCCAGAGAAAAATCCGGATGGAAGTATTTATGGATTATCTGATTTTTAAAATGAGAACGTATTAACCATAAAATTTAATCTTATGATTAAGAGACTATTAACCTTTGTTTTGCTAATAACCTTTAGTGGATCTTTATTTGCAGAAATCAGCGTAAAGTCGTTCAGAAGGCTTGAAACCGACCTTGATGCGCGGCTGAATGAAGCAGTTAAAGATCAGAATGGTGATTTGTGCGCCATTATTAAAGTGGTTACTTCCCAAACCGGATTCACCTTCGATTGCGGCCAGATTGGCATTATGAAAACAGTACAAAAAACCGGAGAAATATGGGTTTATGTACCTTTTTCCACCAAACGTATCACCATTGCACATCCTCAACTGGGGTTTCTGAGGGATTATATGTTTCCTATGCCGGTAGAAAAGGCCACAGTCTACGAATTGGTTTTGACAACCGATAAAGTAGTGACTACCATTGAGAAAAGTGAAATGGATACTCAATGGCTGTTGATTAACACCGACCCAACCGGTGCCGATGTCTATATCAACGACCAACCGGTAGGAAAAACACCTTATCAAAATGAATTTCCGGTTGGGAAATACACCTACCGACTACAAAAAGACCTATACAACAACGAAGCCGGCATTGTAGAACTAAAACCCGGCGATCAGAAGCAAATCATAAAACTACAGTTGAAACCAAACTATGGTACGCTGGAAATCTCCACCACACCCGAAAATGGTGCCAAAGTTAGCTTAAACGGTATGCCGACAGGAAAAACAACACCCTGTAAAATTGAAATGGTTCCGGCAGGCGAACATACTGTAAAAGTAAGTTACGATATGTACGAAACTACGTCGCAAAAAGTAACCGTAATTCCGGGTGAAACAAAACCGGTAATTATTAATATGAATCCTGCTTTTTCCGAAGTGTCATTGCAATCGGAACCAAAGGCTGATATTTATATCAACGGCATATTCAAAGCTAATGGAAGCTGGCAGGGACGGTTAACTCCGGCTGTATATTCTTTTGAAGCCAAACTGGAAAAACACACTACAGCAACTGAAAAACAAACGGTTGATATTGGCATACCTGTAAATCTGACGCTCCATCCCAAACCTCGCACAGGAAACCTGAAAGTGATTAGTAATCCGTTTGAAGCGACTATCAAAATCAACGGAAATGTGATGGGACAAACGCCAACCACCTTACGGAATTTGCTTATCGGTGATTATACCACTGAAATTTCGCTGCCGGGTTATTCTACTGCAGTTGAAAAGGCTACCGTTACCGAAGGTCAAACTGCCATTATCAATACCACACTTATAAACGGACGAAACACAACCATTAATTCCGATCCAAGTGGTGCTACACTGACAATTGATGGCGTAGCAATTGGCACAACTCCTTACACAGGACCTGTTTCGTATGGCAGTCATAAAATTAAGCTGGAACTGGGTTTAACCAAAGCTTATAAAAATCTGGTTGTAAATGAATCGGACAATTCAAATTATAATCTGACATTCACAGCTGGTTCTGCAAATCTCGACATTTCAAACACGTCAAACGCATCGATTTATATTGATGGAGAATACAAAGGAACAGGCACTTGGCAGGGAAAACTTGCATCCGGAACTTATCGGATCGAAGTAAAAAAAGACGGATTAAAACCAGCCCAACAACAAGTTGAATTATACGAAGGTGATAATCAGAAAATCACACTTGAACCTGTTCAGTCATTTGGTATGTTAGATGCTAACACTGATCCGGCAGGAGCAACTATTTTAATCAACGGCAAAGTGCGTGGAACAACTCCAAACCTAATGACTAATTTGCCTTCAGGAAATTATGATGTAGAACTACGGAAAGAAGGCTTTTCGTCTGTTTTGAAAAAAGTAATTATCCGTGAGAATGAAACTACTAAACTGGACGAAAAACTTTCTGCCGGATTAGTTTTTTCTATAACATCCATTCCTTCGGGAGTTGACATTTTTGTAGATGGAATTGCTTCGGGCAAAACACCCAAAGATATTGCATTGTCTTACAGCACCCACATTATTAAGGTGACGGATGGCAAAATAAGCAAAGAATCACAACTTGATGTTAGCAAGGAATCTGCCACTTTATTAATGTATCAACTGTATGAATGTAATCAAACCAAATCAATCACTTCATTTCCAAGCGGAGCAAATGTAATTGTAGATGGAACAATCATTGGCACTACTCCTATGAGGCATTTACTTCAAAACAAAGAGCTTAAAGTGAAAATCGGGAAAGCTGGTTTTGTTGAATCGACCAATACCCTTCGCTGCGAAGACGATGGGTTGAATGTACGGTTGAAACAGAAAACTGCAGGACATTTATTTATTGAAGGAGGTCTGGCTGTCCCTTTAATATCTTCCCAATCGGAGTTTTTAAGTAATATGTTTTATCAGGTAAGAATTGCCTATATGAAAACAATGGGTTTTTATGTGAAATACGAAACCAGCGGTTCTCCACAAGAAATTGATTATACAACGGCAAACATTCCCTCAACCTATTTTTATTATAGTTCAGATACTCCTGTAGAAAAATACAGTAGAGTTGGATTTGTGGCCGGTGCCATGTTGCATGTCAGTCCAATCACACTTTATGCTGGTGCCGGATTTGGGTATTACAACCATTATATTACTACTGACTTGTACCGATATTCCGACAATAGTTATGTGAAACAGATATCTTTAGGAGATCCAAACTCTGTCATTGGAATGGAAAGTGAAGCAGGATTAATCTTTGGTGGTAAAACCCTTACGTTTTCTGTAGGTGTGGCGAATATCGGATTTAAATACTACGAAATTTCAGCAGGATTAGGTATAATGTTTTAAAAACTAAAGAATTATGAAGAACCTGATTAATAGGAAAGTAAGATTCACTGTAAATCTCACCCAAATACTGTTTGTGATGGCAAGCATCTTTATATTAAATTCTTGTTTGGAAGAATCTCCTTTTCCCCAAACTAATTTTAAAGATTCGAGTACCGGAATTGTCACTGATATCGACGGCAATGAGTATGGCACAGTAACTATTGGAACACAGGTATGGATGACTGAGAACCTGAGAACCACAAAGTACAGAGATGGAAGTGCAATACCCAGCGTTACAGGAACTTCGCAATGGGGAACATTAACCACAGGAGCTTATTGTCCGGTATATAATAACAGTACAAATGCAAAAACCTATGGACATCTTTATAACTGGTATGCGGTTACAAGTTCCCATAACATTGCTCCAACTGGTTGGCATGTACCTACCTATGCTGAATGGTTAACCTTATGGAACTATCTGGGAGGTGACACATTGGTGGGTGCTCAACTAAAACAAACTGGAACATCACATTGGGTATATCCAAATACCGGAGCTACAGACATTTACAACTTTAATGCTGTGCCAGCCGGATTCAGAAAGGATGATGGACTTTTCTACGATTTAGGTTACAGTACGGTTATGTGGACAGCTTCTGAATATCCAAGTTTGACTACAAGTGCCATGTGTTGGGCTTTAGTGTACGATACCAGAGGTTTGGACGATTATAATGCACCTAAAAACTGGGGAATGTCTGTGCGTTGTGTAAAAGACGGCTCAAGCTCATCAGTTTCACCATGGAAAACAAAAACATCCATGCCTACAGCAAGATACGGTTTTGGCATTGCGGTTTACAACAATAAAATTTATGTTTTCGGTGGGGTAAATCAATTTGGAACTTATTTATCTACAGTAGAAGTTTACGACCCAAGTACCGACACGTGGACAATAAAATCGAATATGACCTCATCCAAAGCATTAGCTGCTGCAACAGTGGGTTCTAAAATTTATCTCATCGGTGGCGTGGATATAAAAACTGTTGAAGAATATGACCCGGCTCTCAACACCTACACCACCAAAGCATCAATGTTAACACAAAGAGTACCTTTCCTTACTGTGATTAACAATAAAATTTATGCTGTTGGAGGCTATAATTCTATTACCGGATCACTTAATACGAATGAAGAATATAACCCTTCAACCAATATATGGACAAGCAAAACGGGCATGATAACCTGGCGAAACAGCACGCCCGTTTCGAC
The DNA here is from genome assembly GCA_964612615.1 of uncultured Paludibacter sp. Taxonomy (GTDB): domain Bacteria; phylum Bacteroidota; class Bacteroidia; order Bacteroidales; family Paludibacteraceae; genus Paludibacter. The sequence continues at coordinate 17,007 of CAZTDH010000028.1, forward strand.
TGTGAATAATAAACTCTACGCTACCGGAGGCGAGTACTCTCAAAACAGTCCGTATGCGCTCAATCAGGAATATGATCCTTCAACCAACACTTGGGCATCAAAAAAAAGTATGCCAACAGCCCGAAGATCGCCGGCTTCTGTAGCATATAATAACAAAGTTTATGTAATAGGAGGAAGCAATACAAGTACGTTAGCTACTATTGAAATGTATGACCCGTCAACTGATACCTGGACTGTAAAAACACCCATGTCAATGGCTCGTGAGGCAGTAGGTGTTGCATTGGTTAACAATAAAATCTATGTAATAGGTGGTGAATTAACAGGTGGTACTGTGTCAAATATGGTTGAAGAATATGATCCGACACTTGACCCTTAATTAAGTGTATATTTTAGTTTCGTTTTAAAATTGAAAGTAAGGGTTTCACTCCAGTGAAGCCCTTACTAAAAAGCATAAAAAAAGAGAGGTTTTTCAACCTCTCTTTTTAAATTTCGAATAATCTGCTTACCAAAAAAGTCAAATTAGTATATACTAAATTACTTTTACATTTACGGCATTTAATCCTTTTTTTCCTTCTTGCAGGTCAAATTCTACTGTATCGCCTTCGCGAATTTGATCAATTAAACCTGAAATGTGTACAAAATGTTCTTTTTTTGAACCATCTTCGCTGATGAATCCAAATCCTTTAGATTCATTGAAGAATTTTACTGTTCCTTTACTCATTGTTGATAATTATTGTTTTTAATGTCCGACAAAGATACAGTTATATTATTATAAATCACTGTTTTTCGTAAAAAAAATAAAAAAAGGATTCTTTTTTTCCAAAAACCTTGTTTTTACGCCATTTAACGCAACAACGCTTTTGCATTATTTAGCTTTCATCTTCAGTTTTGCGATGGCAGTTACCACATTTCGGGGTGCAAACCTAACCGAAAAGGCCATAATTTTATTCATAAGCCCATGAATTACAACAGTTTTTCCTTTCATCATGGCTTTATATCCATATTCGGCCACACTTTTGGAAGTTGCAATTTCACCTTTAAACAAATTGCTGTTATCGAGCGATGCAGCAGTTTTGAATCCTGTGGCAGTGGCTCCGGGGCACAAGGCAGTTACTGTTACACCTGTTCCCTTCACTTCATTGGCAATCGCTTCTGAAAAACTCAGCACAAAAGCTTTAGTGGCAAAATATACCGACATGGTTGGACCAGGTTGAAACGAAGCGGTTGAGGCTACATTCAATATTTTTCCATACTTGTTTTTAATCATGTCAGGCAAAAACAAACGTGTAAAATAAGCTACTGCTGTGATATTCAAATTTATCATTTGGAGTTGTTTTTCCCAATTGCATTTTTCGTACAATCCAAAATCACCAAATCCGGCATTATTAATCAGGTAATCTACATGAATTTTCTGGGTTTTAAGTTCGTTGTATATGGTTTTGGGTGCTCCGGTTTCTGACAAGTCGCGCCCAATAACATACACCGAAACAT
>CAZTDH010000029.1:0-18259 GCA_964612615.1 uncultured Paludibacter sp.
GTTTCAAGCATTCAAAAAGTAGCGATTAATTTCACTTTGAAATGAATAAGCAGAGTGTATTTTATTAGAGCTTGATTTTCCGATTTTATAACTTCCACTTACCCCATTCAGGGTAGGTGGAAGTCTTATTTTTAGATTTAATAGTGCTAATCCACTATTATCTTCTGTGTTATCTTTTTTCCGTTTTGATTAATTGTAAACATATAAATTCCATATTGTAACGCAATACCGGATAAAGCACTTACAGAGTTTAGATTTCTTGAAACTATTTTCTGACCGATAGCATTGAATACTTCTACAGTAGTTCCATTTGTTGGAGTACCATTAATAATCAAATTGTTTCCTTTTGTCGAAATCCAGACATTGTCCTTACTACCTGAATTAATACCAGTAGTTACAGAAGGAGCACGGAATAGAAGTGTGAAACGAGTCGTGTTGTTCGAGCTAATTTCCGAAGTAAATGTATAGCTGTTACCGTCACTCAAATCAGCGACTACAGGATTATTTACATCGGCATAATCTTTCAGTATTACCTGAGTTCCGGGTGTAAAGTTACTGAACTGTGTTGCTCTCAGACTGAACGTACCTGCAGTGCTTGTAGTGAATCCAAGTGATAATTCAGTATCGAAGGGAATACAATTTAATCCGTTGATAGCCAAATCTTCAGCACCTACAACCGTAAATATTTCAGCAATGGCAACTGAGTTGTTGAACATTTTAGGAGAATCATAATCATCAAAACTATTCAATGCATTCGGATTTGAATAAATCAAAGCCTGATCACTGTTTATTCCATTTGATACTTCCATACGCAATACTGCTTGAGTGGAGTTAGCCTCAGACTTAATTTTGAATCCATTTGTACCCACGTCGGCATGTCCACGCTGGGCATTCGATACTGATATAGTTGCCTGTGACTGACCATCAGCTACCCGTACCCAGAATGCCTGCATAGGAGGAACCATATTGGTAATAGATTTCACGCCCAAACTTGTCGCCATACCACCCAACGCGTTGTAAGTGTCGAACACATAAGCACTCTCAGCATTTTTAGTCCGATACCACAAGGTACTCATTGCATTACCACGACTTACCTGTGACCAATCGAGGAAAGAAGCGTATGGATTTCCAACTAAATTAAATCCTTCTTTGGTCTGTCCCGCTGTACGATATATCGTAATTGACTTAGAACCTGTATTCAGTGAACCGCTGAAAGTAATTGATCCTGTTGTTGCCGGACTTATTACATAACCTTTCATTAATCCTAAGCTTGTATTGCTGTCAATAATTTGAGGCCAGGTTGCAGTTGCTTCATTATACCAGTAAACAGTAGAATTTGTTGCATCCAACGAAGAACTTGTTGCTCCACTTACCGGGCTGCTTACATACCAGTTACGACTCGAAGTTAGATATTGCTGAACATTTGAAGTTCCTGAACCACTGATGGTAGATGGAGTCAGAATGGTAGCAGTTCCTGTTGCATCAGACAACAAATTCAGTGTTCCGTTATTTGTCATTGAAGTTCCTACAGTTAACTGTACTGCGGCATTTACGTTCAGCAATGACCCAGAGTTCAATGTAAGGTTTGAAAGATTGAGATTGCTGTTGACAGTAATTGTGTGACCATTCAGAATAGTTACCGATGTTGCAGCTACCGTTGGAACAGAAGTTGCCGAAATCCAGTTTGTGTTATCTGCAGATGATTCCCATGATGTTAAATCACCGGAGTTTCCAGATGCTTTTGATCGGAAATAATCAGTTGTTTGTGTAGTCGCAGTAAAAGCATAGGTATTTGATATGGCACTGAGCCCACCCATTTCGTTGGCAGCGCGAACAGTATAGCTTCCCGAACTTACTGAACCTGGAATAGTATAAGCATTGCTTGTCACAAAAGTAACAAACACACCATCTTTAAAAATACCCCAACAGGATACGTAACTATTATCTACCCAGCTTATTGCATTGCCGTTTCCACTGATAACCGGAACGGTAGCCTGACCGGTACTTTGTTGTGGTTGCCATGCATCTCCACCTCCAAGTACATTATCAATGGTATATGTAGCAGCCTGGTCGGATGTCAGGAATGGATTGATGGTGGTGCTTACTGCATTGTAGGTGTATGTTGTCATACGTGAACTTAAATTAACCGGATTACCCGAAGAGTTGGTGCTGTTGTATTCGCCGAATAAAGTCGGAGGGGTAGCACCCATAGTTGTCCAGCCGATAGCAGCTGGTAATATGTTCATTTTAGTGTTGATATAGACTGCTTTTGGAGAATTTTGCCACGGACGACCCAGGTAAAAGTTACCATCTGCACCCGATGCACCATCAATCGTACAGCCCGAAAATACATAACCATAATTTGTTGAAGTGGCAGGAGCGCAGATTACATTGCCAGTACGGTTTTCCAGATAAAGTTGAGTTTCATTAAAGAATACATCGTTGCCACCGCAAATGAAATCGACAGTACCGTGAATACTTCCACCTTCAAAATAAGTGCGACCGTTTGAACCGGAATAATACGTATCCTGATGGCTTAACAGGGTTACGTTTTTGTAGATATTTTTGGTTCCCTGATCCCACAAAGCCACTGCTCGACCCGTTGAACCATCGTATGGATAATTGTTAGATAATGTGAGATCCTGCATATAAATATTATTAGCCGCACTGGTTAGATGGATAGTAGCTGTTGTGCCAATTCCTTCGGTTGTTGGGAGGTTGTAAAGACTAACCCCGCTGCCACTCTGACCGATATATGAAACATTTGGCAGCGCGACAGTAGTCATTTGATTTCCGTCAGCCGTAGATGCAGCGCCGATATTGTACTGTCCATCAGGAAAGAAGATACGAAAACGGTTGCCCGATGACGAAACAGCTGTTGCAGCAGCTATGGCTGCACTAAAAGTTCCATCAACGCCTACAACGAAATCAAAGGCTTTTTTAGTAACTGCCGGATGATCCATGGTTGTAAAACTAAGGGTAAATGCAGCGCATGAATTGTTGAATAAATCCTTAAATGCTCCTGCTGGCACACTCAGTGTATATGATGTTGAGTATTGAAGGTTAGTGTAAGGTAATGTAATAGTTTTACCCACAATGGCAGGTGTAAGTGTAACTCCATTGAGTGTCATACTTCCGCTACCTAGTACTACATTTTCACTACAAGTTAGTTTAATTGAACCATTAATTGGAGCATTTGTTGCCGATGCAGCCGGTGTAGTTGAAGCTACACTTGGATTTAATCCATCATCAACAGGACCATTTAAGTTATACTGATATACGTCGATAAAGTAGAACCAAAGATTAGAACTGTTATAAACAAGACGCAAAGTAGTTGGAATGGATGATTGAGCCGCTGCTGTTTTCACCAACGTTCTGTCATTAGTTCCAATAATAAAAGTTTCAATAGTGTTCCAAGTAACGCCATCAATAGCCAACTTCTGAATATAATATTCCTGAGGTACCGAGCCTCCACCACACTGAATATAGAAACTTAGTTCTCCTACTGAAGGAAGTGTTGGCAAGGTAACAGAATTGGTTTTAAAAGCATAGGTATAGGGTGATGCGTTACGGGTTCCTGCACTCAAAACTGCAGCAAAACTCATGCTATATCCGTTTACCGTTTGAGTTACTGTACCCGAACTGGAACCCGGTACCGATGTGGCATCGGGTGTAAAGCTGAAGAGTTGAGTTCCTTTTGCGTCTACTTCCGTATGGAAACTTACTGTAGTTGTTGTATAGCTATTACCACTTAAATCTGTAATTGCATTGGTAGGTATGGTTAGCGTGTAATCTGTATCGTAAGCCAAACCGCTGTAATTGATATAAACTAAATTGCTGTTTGACGATGAAATTGAAGGAGTTATCGTTTTTGAACCAATCGATACAGTTGCCGAACCAGCTTTACAGGCCTCGCTCATTACCAGCGAAATAAATCCGTTAACAGGCAATGTTGCACCGCCACTGATTGACATTTTTGATAAGGTCGGCACAATATTATCCGGTGTTATGTAGGTGGCATTTGTTGCAACTGCTGTAGGAGCATTTGACGAGCTGCTTTTAAATGCACCCGCAGGGATTGACAAGCCGAAACTATTATTGTTGTAGCTTAATCCTGAATAGCTAATGGTTAAAGTAGCACCACTTATCACTATATTCGATTCAGAAACTGTGGCACCACCTAACGTAATATCGTTCGAACTATTGCGTGTTACATTTTCAGAGAAAACAACACTTATAGTTCCATTTACAGGAATAGTTGCTCCGTTTGAAGGAGTTAATGAACTTACTGTCGGATTCCCCGGAATTGTTACACTTCCTGATTTTGAAGATTCTGCTGAGTTAGAATAAGTAGAACCATCTCCAACAGCTGTTACTGTAAATGTGTATGTGCCACCTTGTGTTAACCCGCTAATATCTGTTGATGTGCTTCCGGTTGTAAATGTTTTTACTACCGATGCTCCCTGGTAAACATTTCCGCTATAACTTATTGCATTTGTAACAGCATCCCAACTGGCATGAAAACTACCAGTGTAATTTGGAGAAGATGCGCTGAGATTGGTAGGGCTGCTCAAAGGAGTTGCACTTGCCTGACTTACCGTTACAACTGCGCTTCCATTCATAGTGGTACCACTACCATCGTTGGTAGATTTTACAGTATAAGTTCCAGCATCAGATACCGACCAGGATATACTATTACCTGTTCCGGCTGTGGTTGAACCCACTGCAGTTCCATCTTTATAAAGTTGATAATTAACACCTGTTTCAGAGCCACTAAGCGTAATACTGGTACTGTTTCCACTGACAATATTTCCACTTCCACCAACGTTGTAAATGCGGGTGAAGGTCATGGATACATCTCCACTTACCAATGTTTTACCGGTTGATGCAGATGTGTACCATGGATAAACCCGAAGCATTATTTTTGAACCTGCCTGAACAATAATATTGTTTGATCCATTAAAAGCCGAATTTCCAAAGCTTAGTGATGTTACATATGGTGCTGCATTATCCCTTATTAAAACATTATTGTTTGTTGTATTATAACCACCTAAATAATAAGTATTTCCAAAATTGTCAGCTGAATAACAAATTGCAACCCTAACATTACCTCCTCCGTTTGTGGCTAATTTCATTGCGATATTTGATACAGATATATTATTACTTTCTGCTTTAATATCATATTCAACATAATAATTAGCATTGTATCCATTAGGTAGTGTACTCGAAGAAGGTCCGGAAACTCTTTGTAGTGTAGCTGTACCACTTGAATTTTTCCCAGTATAATCAACCACTCTTAAATACGAAGTGCCAGCTGATGATTGATCATTGATATATTGCACATAAGCTGTATATCCTGTTCCTGAGGTAGAAGAAGGGTTTGTGTTACCAGCTAAAGCCCATGTTACAGTGGTTGGGCTGGTTTGTGCTCCCAATAATGTTGAAATCAGGAGGAAAAGCATCAAAATGTAATAATTTGTTTTCATTAGGATAAGTTTATTGTTAATGATTAATTAAGTAATATTAAATTTTACAACCAACCAAAAGTAGATGGATATAACTATTTAGATGTTCAATAATTGACTGAAATGCAGGATTTTTTGACAGTCATCATTTAGTGTTTAATTATTTAATGCAATAAGCTTTAAATTGCAGTTATGTCATCCAATTCATGGTATCTGCAAAACTGAAACAACAAGTATTTGTTCCTTTAAATTCGTTATCTCAAAATTTACCCATTAAAAATCAATTTTTCCCCTTACATTTCATAAAAAATCTGCAAATTTGCATCTGATAAAGTCTGTAAATACCTAAAAAATAATATCATGTCAAAAATCAGATTAAAACCTGCTTTACTCGTCTTCTTATTCTTTTTCGCTGAAATCGTTTCAGCAGTTAAACCTTACTCGGTTTGGATGGCTGATTCGGAAATGAAACGTATGCCCGAAAGCTGGATGACCGACTTTGCCAAAAAACCGAAGTGGGATTACTGCAACGGACTTGAACTTCAGGCTATCTACATGGTTTGGAAGAAAACAGCCGACCCGAAGTATTTTAATTACGTAAAAAGTTATACCGATACAATTATAGCTCCGGATGGAAGCATTACCGGCTATAAACTTCAGGATTATAATATCGACAAGCTGAATTCCGGCAAGATTTTGTTCGATTTGTATGCAAAAACCAAAGAAGAAAAGCTGAAAAAGGCTATGGACATACTTCGCAACCAGATGAAAACACATCCACGAACCGCGGATGGTGGCTTTTGGCACAAAAAAATATACACCAACCAGATGTGGCTCGATGGTATCTATATGGCATCGCCTTACTTAGCCGAATATGGGTACCGTTTTGGCGAAAAAGATTTGTTTGACGATGTAGCCAATCAGATTGTTACGATGGCAAAACACAGCTACGACCCGAAGACAGGATTGTACTATCACGGTTGGGACGAAAGCCGTACACAAAAATGGTCGAACCCTGAAACTGGTTGTTCGCCCAATTTCTGGAGTCGCAGCATGGGTTGGTACATGATGGCATTGGTTGATGTGCTTGATTATTTGCCCAAAGACCATCCAAAACGTTCTGAAATAATCAAAATTTTAACAGGACTGAGCAACTCACTTGATAAATACCGCGACCCCAAAACCGGAATGTGGTATCAGGTGACTGATAAAGTGGGGGCAGAAGGAAATTACGTAGAATCGTCCGGCTCGGCCATGTTTATTTATACCTGGGTGAAAGGAGCTCAGAAAGGTTATCTACCCAAAGAGTATTTAAGCAAAGGTCTGAAAGCATACGATCAGTTTGTGAAGAAATTTATCAAGCAAAATCCCGATGGAACAATTTCATTGACTGATGTTTGTTCTGTTGCCGGACTTGGTGGTGAACCCCGTTATCGCGACGGAAGCTTTCAATACTATATTTCAGAGCCAAAGCGCGATAACGATCCAAAAGCAGTTGGTCCATTTATCATGGTAAGTGTTTTATTGAAAAAATAAATAAAAAACAAATGAAAAAACTATTGTATCCTTTCTTGTTTCTATTTTTCGCAACAATTCAAGCTCAAACACCTGCTTTTCCCACAGCTGAAGGCGATGGAATGTACACAACCGGTGGACGTGGCGGTCAGATATTGTATGTTACTAAACTAACTGATGATGGTACTATCGGTACGCTGCGCTGGGCTATAAATCAATCCGGAGCAAGAATTATCATTTTTAAGGTGGCGGGTATTATACCTTTGACCTCAGAACTAAGAATTAGTAACGGAAATCTGACTATTGCCGGACAAAGTGCTCCCGGGGATGGAATTTGTCTGAAAAATTATACTGTTGTTCTTCAGACAAGCAATGTTATAATACGATTTATGCGTTTCCGTATGGGCGACGAAGCCGCTGAGGCTGATAAACTGGCTGGTAATACCTCTTACAGTTGGGATGGCGCTGATGCAATTTGGGGTAAAAACCAAACCGATATAATTCTTGATCATTGCTCCATGAGCTGGAATATTGACGAATGTTCTTCGTTTTACGACAACAAGCGGTTCACCATGCAATGGTGCTTCATGGCCGAAAGTATGCGGAATTCGGTTCACTCCAAAGGTGCGCATGGCTATGGCGGTATTTGGGGTGGTGAACCTGCAACTTATCATCATAATATTCTGGCTTTTCATGATAGTCGAAATCCAAGGTTTTGCGGAAGCAGATATACAAACAGCCCTTCCACTGAATTGGTCAACTTTGTAAACAATGTAATTTATAACTGGGGCTCAAACTCAGGTTATGCCGGCGAAGGTGGTCGATATAATATGATCAATAATTATTACCGTTCAGGTGCTGCAACAGGTTCAAGTGCAACCTACCGTATTTTTAGTCCGAATGGCGATACCGGAACGAATAGTCAGCCTGCAGGAGTTTGGGGAACATTTTATCTGAATGGAAATATCATGAAAAATTACACGGCAGTTACTTCCAATAACTGGCTTGGTTTTCAGCCAAATAGTCTTGGCACAAAAAGCATAACCGATTTAGAATCAACTGTGCCATTTCCTGCACCAATAATTACAACTCAAACAGCTAACGATGCCTATACTTCTGTAACATCATTTGCAGGTGCCAGCCTTAAACGTGATGCTGTTGATATACGCATTGCAAACAATATCCTGAACGGAACAATTTCCTGTTCTGCCGGCAGTAACGGTAGTAAGGGTGGATTTATTGATTCGCAGAAAGATGTGGGTGGATGGCCAACTTACACTTTCGATGTGAATTCAGTTCCGGTTGATACCGATGGTGATGGTATGCCCGATAGTTGGGAAACTGCTCACGGTCTTAATCCAACTGCATCCAGTGATGGTACAAAAACTACGTTAGATGGTCAGTATACCAATGTTGAAGTATATTTAAATGAACTTGCAAAACCGGTTACAAACATTCAGACAGGATTCTTCGCACCTTTCATTCCCAATTCAGCAAATATTTCTGCCGTTTATTATTCGCAGTTAAACCGGATCGTAGTCTCATCGACTACAAACATGAAAAGAATCTTATTGCGCGATTTGAACGGGAGAATTCTCAGAAATATTCCTTGTGAAACTCAAAAAATTAGTTTGGATGCTTCGGGTTTATCTTCAACAATTTATATCGTTTCAGTAGTTGGTTACGATTCAACTGTTTCAAGCATTAAGATTGCCATTTAATCTTTGAAAATGAAAAAAAATATATTTCTCGTTGCGTTTTTATTGGTTGCCGGACTTGGTTTTTCACAGCAACATTACGACATTATTGTCGACCGCAATGGAACAGGAAATTTCCGTAATATCCAGCAGGCAATTGATTCCGTTCGGGCATTTAATCCGGCAGGAATGGTAACCATTTTCATTAAAAAAGGTTTTTATAAAGAGAAACTTGAGATTCCAACTCATGTTTGTAATGTTCGGTTGATTGGTGAAGACCGCGACAAAACGATAATCAATTACGACGACCATGCCAATATCCGCAAAATGGGAACTTTCCGCACTTTTACTTTTAAAATTTGTGGCAACGATATCCGGCTCGAAAATCTTACTGTCGAAAATACTGCTGCACAACTCGGTCAGGCAGTGGCTTTGCATGTGGAAGGAGATCGCGCCGTATTTGTGAACTGTCGTTTTCTTGGCAATCAGGATACAATTTATACGGGAAAACAAAATGCCCGTCAGTATTTCCTGAATTGCTATATCGAAGGCACTACCGACTTTATTTTTGGCCCATCCACCGCCTGGTTTGAAGCTTGTTCGATTCTTTGCAAACGCAATTCGTATATTACCGCCGCCAGCACACCCGAAAACATTAAGTATGGCTATATTTTTAATCATTGCAATATAACTTTAAAGGATTCAACTGTCAATGCCCAATATCTTGGTCGTCCGTGGAGGGCTTATGCCATGACTTTGTACATGAATTGCAGTTTGCCCAAAGGAATCAAACCCGAAGGTTGGGATAACTGGAAAAATCCGGAAAACGAAAAGACAGCCCGCTATATGGAATACAATAACACGGGTGATGGAGCAGTTACTTCGGGTCGTCCGGCATGGATAAAACTGTTGACCAAAAAAGAAGCAGCCGAATATACTATCGAAAATGTGTTGAAAGGCTTCGATGGCTGGAATCCAACTAAATAATTTACAATTCATTCATTTACAATTTACAATTATTGTGAAAATAAGATATCTAATTCTATTTCTATTTCTTCTGACTTTCAGTTTTACACATGCTAAAACACGCATTTTTACCATCGGCGATTCCACAATGGCTGATTATGATACACTGAAATACAGTGGCGCAAAAGAACAACGTGGATGGTGCCAGCTGTTTCCTTTGTTTCTGAATAGCGATATTACGCTGACAAACGCCGCTAGAAACGGAAGAAGTTCGAAAACATTTTACAAAGAAGTGTGGGTAAAACTGCGCAATGAGTTGAAACAGGGTGATTATGTTTTCATTCAGTTTGGACACAACGACGAAAAACAAAACGGACTGGATACCGACGAAAATGATTCAACAGCCCGTGGTACTGCACCCCGGGGTTTATATTTGAAATATCTGAAACTTTACGTGAATGAAACCCGCGAAAAAGGAGCTGTTCCAATTCTGTTCACTCCGGTTGTGCGTCGGTATTTCAAGGATGATAAACTGACCTTAAAAGCTCAACATAATTTATCGGAAGTGGTTGGAGATTCAACAATGGATTATGTAACTGCCATGAAGAGTGTTGCCCGCGAATTGAAAGTTCCATTGATTGATTTGACAGCTTCCACCAAGAAACTGGTGGAGAGTTATGGGTCTGAGAAATCAAAAACTGTTTTATATGTAAATTCAGATGATACACATCTAAAGAAAGAAGGAGCATATCAGTTTGCCAAACTGGCTGCTAATGAGTTGAAAGAAAAGCATATTTTATTCAAATAGAAATCTCAATCGCACAGTTAATCTTATAAACCAATGGACAGACGCAAATTTATTTCAACATCAGCTGTTGCTGCGGCAGGAGCTATTTTAAGTTCAGTTCCCGGAGTTGCCAAAGCAATGAGTGCAACTGATAATAAAGGAGCAAAAAAGAAAATAGCACTTTTAGGAACCGGCTCACGTGGCACTTCCATGTGGGGTAAAGATGTAATTAATGAATATAAAGAGTATGTGGAATATGTCGGGTTGTGTGACAAAAACCCGGGCAGAGTAGAAGCCGCAAAGAAATACATGGGTGCTGCCTGCAAGACTTTTACCGATTTTGAAACCATGATGAAAGAGGTGAAACCTGATATTCTGATTGTTACGGTAATGGATTATCTGCACGACAAATACATCATTCGTGGAATGGAATTGGGTTGCGATGTGATTTCCGAAAAACCAATGACCACTGACGAAGTGAAATGTCAGGCTATACTCGATGCTCAAAAGCGAACCGGCAAAAAGCTCACCGTTACGTTTAATTATCGCTATTCACCTCACCGTGCCAAAATATGGGAGTTGATTCAAAAGGGCGAAATTGGCGAAATCACTTCTGTTGATTTTCACTGGTATCTCGATACGAGACATGGTGCAGATTATTTCCGTCGCTGGCATCGCAAACGTGAATTCAGTGGTTCGCTGTGGGTACATAAAGCGTCGCATCATTTCGATTTGCTGAACTGGTGGATTGACTCCGAACCGGAAGAAGTTATGGCTTATGGAAACCTTGACTTCTACGGTAAAAACGGGATTAAACGTGCTGTAAACTGCCGTACATGCGACCATAAAACCACCTGCGATTTCTATTGGGATGTAAATAAGAATCCATATTACAAAATGCTTTACACCGACAACGAGCAATTCGATGGCTACCTGCGCGATGGTTGTGTTTTCAAAGAAGACATTGATATTTTCGACAAAATGGGAGCATCCATTAAATATGCTAACGGTGTTCAGGTATCGTATTCCTGCGTAACTTATGCACCTTACGAAGGCTACCGCATTGCATTTAATGGAACAAAAGGACGAATTGATGCATGGATTCAGGAAAGCAATCCGGTTTTCGAAGCCGATTATGATGAAATAATGCTTACAAAGAACTTTGGTAAACGCACATTCTATCGCATACCGCAAGGCGCAGGTCATGGTGGAGGCGATAAATTACTTCACGATCACATTTTTATAAGCAATCACGATGATCCGATGAGACAATCAGCAGGTATTCGTGATGGGGCTTTTGCAATTTTGGTTGGAATTGCTGCACGCAAAAGTTGTGATACCGGAAAAGTGATTAAAATAGCCGATTTGACAGATTTGAAACCAATGGCAAAGAAAGGGTAATTGCCCCCAACCCCTAAAGAGGAGTAATGAGTACCCAAATATAAAAAAATCAAATGCCGGCAATTTTAATTGTCGGCATTTGACATATTTACAAAGCTATTTGTTTGTTTTGCGATAAATAATATCCCGCAGTTCCCAATAATGGAAAGCAAGTAATACCCGCCAACAGATAATAATAAGGAACAGACTTAAATAACAATGAAAAGGCATGTTCTAACAATCCGCTTGTCAACCCTAAGTAGATAGAAATAGCCATTCCGATGGCTGCAAAAACCCATACAATCCAACTGCGGTCGGCAGTTTCGGGCAGGTTTTGAATTACGCGGCGCGAGAATCCGTTGTCGGCAATTTCTTTTTTGTTTTCGCTGAAAAAATCTTTCAGCAGTTTGTCATTAGTTTCCATATCCGGCATTTGTTAGATAAACAGTTAGTCGTTCTTTTCCTTTCAGAATGTAGGTTTTTACCGTTCCCAACGGGCAATTCATTATTTTGGCAATTTCGTTGTGTGTCTTGTCTTCCATATAAAACAATAATACAGCAGTTTGTTCTTCTTTTCGGAGCAACTTTAACGCCCGGTAAATATCCATCTTCTCTGCCGAGAATTCGTTTTGTGTTTGATGCTGACTATCAATTTCCCATTCATTAATATCGGCATACTTCTTTTGCGCTCGTACCGAGTCGTAATAAACATTGTAGGCAATGCGATACAACCAGGTGGAAAAGCCCGAAATTCCTTTGAAAGCGGTGATATTTAGGTATGCTTTGATAAAGGTTTCCTGTGCCAGATCGTCGCTTAACGGGCCATCGCCCGCCGTCAGATTCAGAAAGAACCGACGGATAGGCGATTGGTATTTACAGGTTAGTTTATCGAAAGCGTTTTTGTCGCCTAGCAAAGCAACCTGAGTGACCCAGCGGATATCATCCGTGTTGCTCATGGTTATTCAGCGCTTGAGTCTGTTTTTGGTTTGTCGAGAAAATGTACCAACATGTAACCTGCACCAATAAAAGCTGGAATAATACCTAATATCAGCGCATCATTTTTGTGAAGAACGATAAATGATACTACAACTCCCAAACCAACTGCTAACCAAAGAATACCACGTTTCAGATTCGATGTTGCAGAGATTGCTTTTTTAGGCTCATCAAAGAAATGTTCGGGAACGGTTTGTCCCATTTCTATTGATTTGGTGTAAAGGTCGTACTTGCGTTTCGATTCAGTGTTTTTGGAACGCACATTCATAATAATAATAGTTCCGGCAAACATAAATGGTAACACACAAAGCAGAAAGAGCTGAAAACCACTAAAAGGCATTTCATTTTTACCCTCATTTTCTAGTTCTTTTTTTCGAAGTTCAAGCTCTTGTTTTTTGATTTCTAAAAGCTGATTTGGTGAAAGTTTCGACAACATCATCGAATCTTTCTTTTGTTGGTGAATTTCACTCGAAGTTTTCACAATTTCGTCTTTCAAACTATCCATATTGATAGTAATAGTTGCTGCATTAGCCCCGATAAATAATGTCAAAGCCAATAAAAATAATCCAATTCGTCTCATAATCATAAATGTTTTAAGTGTAAAAATAATGTTTGTTTTCTGATTAGACGCAACGAACATAAGGTTTGGATTTAAAACGAATAAAAAAAGTTGATATTTAACAAATAAATGTTGGTTTACCGTTTTATTAAGGAGTATTATAGCATTAATTAAACGTTAGTGGATAGCTTATTTTACAATGAAGAGCGCATGATCAGTTTGGTAATTTAAACAGACTTCAGCACTATAAAGACCCTTTGGTAGATTTTTTAATGATAAATTATAGTTGAATTCTGATCCTGATTTATCTGCGACAAGTCTCTTTACTATTTTTCCATTTAAATCCGAAACCAGTAGGTTTATTTTCCCGGTTTGTTCCGAAATGTATTTTAACTGAAATTGTCCGTTGTTCGGATTTGGAATAACATCTATCTGATTAAACGTCTGTAGGGGTTGTGAAATTCCGGTTGGAGATTTACTTAATACAAATGTATCTATAAGCTTTCCGGTTGAATCATAGGTTGAATCAGTAAGTGTATTTCCTGTTATATTTATCTTGCAAAAATGATAAGTGCTTGAGTATTTTTCAATCATATTGGTGATTGTACCGGTATAAAGCGGTGCGCCAGATCCGCCACATACAATCTGACATCTACCTTGCGTAGAACCGCTTCCGTAACTGGAAACCGGAGATGACGTACTTACATTGAGATTAATAGGTTTTGACCGTTCATACATGTGGTCGTGGCCATTAAAAATCACATCTACCCCATAATCATCAAATGCTTTCCACCAGGTACTTTTATAACTTGTCATGTCTGCCGCATGTGTACCAATGGTATAAAACGGTTTGTGAAACATGACGACTTTCCACATTTTATTGGTATTGGCAGCCAGAGTTGTTTTCAACCAGCTCAACTGAGTTGTGTTTGTCGGGGCTTCCGAATTAAGGACTATAAAGACAGCATTTCCGTAATTGAAAGTATAATACTGCTTGTTATTTGGGAGGATAAACTGCGTTAAGAATGTAGCTTCATTCCCATTCACATCACTGTCATGGTTTCCCTCGCAATGGTAAATCAACTTCTTACTCAGCAAATTTGTACCACTCGAAAACCAGCTATCCCACAGCGTTCCTGTTCCTGAGTTTCCAACAACATCACCTGAAAATAAACCAAAATCAGTATTTTTAGATTTAGCCAGGTTAGCAACCGTTTGCCATACTGTCATATTATCTCTACTATCTCCTAAAACCAGAAATGAGAAGTTATTATTAGCAGGATCGGTGGTAGATGTTTGATATGTTAATTCAGAGCTCCATGTTGAAGTCGACGAGTCATAAATCTGATAATGAATTGTTGTACTTGGAGTCATTGTCGGAAATGTGTAATCAAAAAAGTTACCCGAGTAAGCAGTTCGTTTTGCGGGTGTAAAAGTTCCCTTTTCGTATGAGTTTGTTAAACCCCATTTAATCTGGTCGGTTGTTCCGGTGTTTTTCCATGTTACAGTCAAACCTGTCAGTGGATTTCCGGTACTTCCCCATCGGATAAAGGTGTTTGCAGAGAAACTGTTCAATACAATGAAACACAATATAATAGTTGTAAAAAATAATGTTTTCTTCATGTTTGTATTTATTTGAGCGCATAAAAATACTATAAAATCTTTGCTGATACAATGATATAGTAGAATTCATAGTGGTAATTCTTTCTTTATCAAATGTATCGAAAATTAATCGAAACAAAGTCTTGTATTAAAATCTGTCACTATCAAGTGTTTTCAATTGCCATTATGACAAATAATAGTTCCGGAAATAACATTTACACTAAAATATTACAATGTGAACAGTTTGGCACGGTTATTGTAAATTAGTGTTTAATAATAAATAGTTTTGCAAACAGGCTTTTATGCTCAATTTGGATAAAATAAAATCATATTTTGCTTACTTCTCCGACGAAGATTTCAACTTCGATACGGAGGGCAACTTTGTTTTGCCCGAATCTTATAAAGCCGAATGGGAGGAAATTGACAATATTGAATATTTTCCCTTATATATCGATGATTATGCCCGGGTAATTGTAAGCATCATCAGCGACAAGATTCAGCATATTCTTCGTCGCATGCGTATTACGCTCTACAACCGTGTATGTGCAGTAAAAGCTTCATTTTATAACCGTATTTTCTCGTTTTTCTCTCTTCTCTTCGGATTGTGCAACAGCCAGTCCTCGTATATCTTTCATTCGCTCTATGGCTGTTCGGTCAGTCGAATACCCTCCTAATTATTACTTTTTGTCTTGACACAAAAAGTAATCAAAAAGGTCAAGACTTCGTTCGCTTCACTCGAAAAACTTACGCTCGGTCGGCTCAAATCGTCCAAACTCGCCTCCGCTAATAACGGAGACTCAAACAGGACAATTTTTAACCGCCAACCTCACTTGTTTTTCGGCTCATCGAACAAGGTCACTCGTTAGCAAGCATTTGTGAAATTATAAACCCATGTTTTGCCAACGCAAAAATATCCTTTCGGGTATTAGTTTTCAATTATTATTTAATTTTTAAAAAACAACAACAATTATGTTTTATAAATCAAAGACCAACAAAGTTGGCAACACATCGCTCGCCGCATTAGGTGGACGTATTATTAGCACCGTCGAAAAATCAGGCATTGACGAAGCCAGGAGTAGTAAACAATATGTTATATTGGAAGAAGTAAATAACCGATATCAACAGGCAATTATGCCCGACGATGTCAAACAATTATCTGAGAATATCAATTCGTTGTTCAATCAGCGCACCGAGATTTTTCTGGATATGTACGAGTATGTAAAGGGGCTGACCAAATCGCCAGCTCCCGATACCAAATTGGCAGCACTAAAAGTGTTTTCGATACTCAACCGCTATGGTCGAGTGTTGACTAACGTGAAGATAGCTGACCTTTCGGTGCGCTATATCCGTATCATCGAAGGGTTGAAAAGGACAGATGTAGCTCCGGCTGTAAACAAAGTCATGCTTACTGCCAAATTGGCAGAGTTTGAACAAATACAGCTTGATTACGAAGACCTGTACATGGGACGTGGTAACGATAGTACCGTTCGCGTGGCACCTTCTTCACTTCGCAAGGAAATGCAGGAAGCTGTTAAGCTATATGTGGAAGAACTGAAGTGGATGGCCAACGGCGCCGATACCGAAGCATGGCACACGCTGTATCGCAATGTTGAACAGCGTTTCAACGAAGTGAATGTGACAGCGACCCACAAAAAAGCGGATACTTCCACCGAGACTCCTAATACTTCAGGTACTAGCGATTCAAAAGCGGTTTAAATCACTGATTACAGATTGATTTCTCTAAGCCCCGCAGGATTTATCCAGCGGGGCTTTTTTGTTTTTGTAGTTTCAGAAGGATTTAAGCAGCACAATAAAATGACAAAAGTGGTTTCATCGCGATGAGTTAGGTTTTGTCACGTGTATTAATGTAAATCATCACGATGAATTAGGTTTTATCATGTGATAATTAACGAATCATCGTGATGAAATGAGTTTTATCATGTGTGTTTTTGCAATTCATCGCGATGAATTAGGTTTTCTCATGTGATAATTAACAATTCATCGCGATGAATTGACTTTTATCACTTGAATATTCAAAATTCATCAAATTTGAACTGCTTTTGGCATTTCAATCTCTCGAAATATCTTACAGAAATGATTAAATTACACAAATCAAAATGTTGTTAATGTAAAATAATGTGTTTATCTTTGGGGGCGGATAGAAAACTATTGCACATATTTCTATATATAGCGGATATGTGCTATAAATCACAGGATATAAAGCGGATATATGTGCAATTGCAAATATATTTAGGTGTTAGGTGCAAGTCAAAAAAATAAAAAAACAACCATATGAGAAAGTATTTATTTTTTCTAATTCTTCTGATTTCCTGTAATTCATCAAATCAATTACCACCTAGATATGATGAACTTAAAACCGATTTAGAGCGTAATTTTATATATGGAAATGTTGAATCTATCGAACTTCTTAAAGCAAATTTTACTGAAGGTTCTATGACAGAGGAGCCAATCAAACAATCTTTTGCTAGATATGACACTTCGGGTTATCAGATTGAATTCCGCAAATATGACAGTTTTGGTAAAGAACTCTCGTGGATGACCACTGAATACAATGATGGTAAATTGACAAAACAATCATCATCATTCGATTCCGAGAAGTATAAGCGAATTATTATAAATCATTATGATTCAACTGGACAGCTTAATCGAACTGATTTTTATATGAATGATTCGTTAAGCGAATATAGTGTATTTAATTATGATTCACATGGCAATTTGACTAATCATTCGCAATTCAACCTTCACAATATGCTTATTTCTAAAACTTCATTTGTTTATAACTTCTACAAAACAAATAAATTTAGTACAAAGTTACAGATTGATAGTACACAGACAGGAATTGACACTACTACATATAAGAACAAATATGACAAATCGGACAGATTGGTGGAATCTACGTTTGCGTTAAAACTATTTGGAAGCAATAAAAGTATCAATCAGTATGATTCTAACGGATTTATTGAAAGGATTACTTCCTTTGAAAATGGACAAATTGTTCAAGAAAAATTATATGACAAGTATTATAATATCCTGCAAATCAACAAATATGAAAATGCTATATTGTCAAGCATTTTTTACTATTCAGGTTATAGTTTCGACACGCATGGAAACTGGATTGAAAGAACTGCAAAATTCGAGAATAAAATTGGTCAAGACAAAAGCAAAAAAGAATTATATAAAGAATTTAGAAGAATAAAATATTACAACTAATGCCCTGCACCTAACACACGCTTTTAGGTTTGCACAATAATTAGAATTTTGAAAGGCGAGGTTG